>CAYUUN010000008.1:0-55368 GCA_964447895.1 uncultured Bacteroides sp.
GCATAGCCGACACCGGCAACATCATGCCCCCGAAGACCACCTGGTTTGAGCCCAAACTCCGCTCGGGCCTCGTGATCCACAAGCTCGACTGACCCATATGATTCTCCTCATATATTACGGGAAAGCTCGCGCAGAGGCGCAGAGAAATATTATATTAATCTGAATACCAGATTAAAAGCCGCGTCTCCGGCGCTCTTTTCCAGTATATGCAGCCTTTTCCGGCACAAGTCTTTCTTCCGGTGCATAGGAGCAACAATGTAACAATTACTATTATCAAACGCGTCCCTACAGGACTTTATCGTTGTCTATTTTTATAATCATATGCACCGGAAATACGGCATGAGCCCCTTTCCCGTATTTCTCTGAGCCTCGGCGCGAGTTTTCCCTACAAATTTTCTACTGAGCCGGCTATAGCCCGGGACGCGCTCCGGCGCGTTGCCATTCTTGTAAAAACGGCAAGCGCCGCCAGCGGAGTTGAATCCGTGGCGGCGCTTAATGCGTCGGGGCGGCTGCCGCTTACTTTTTGTTGCGGTTGCCGTAGCGGCTCATGAACTTGTCCACACGACCTGCGGTGTCGACGAGTTTCTGCTTGCCGGTGAAGAAGGGGTGCGAGGAGCTGGTGATTTCAAGCTTTACCAGGGGATACTCAACACCGTCCACGGTGATGGTTTCGCGGCTGGCAACAGTCGAGCGGGTGATGAAGATTTCTTCGTTCGACATATCTTTGAACACAACTTCGCGGTAGTTGGAGGGATGAATGTCTTTTTTCATATCTTGACGGGTTGTTTTTTGCGTTTGGGAATTGTACGCTGGTAAGGCGTTTTATTCGTAATGGCCTGCAAATTTAGCGCTTTTTTGTTTCACAGCCAAATTTTGAGCATTTTATTTGAAGAAAAAACTATTTTCACTATTTTTTAAAGTCTCTCTCCCGAAAAATTGCTACCTTTGCTCTCTGAATCTGAATATACACAATTTTATCACATGGCACAACAAGACGACGTGTTCAAGAAAATCGTTTCCCATGCCAAGGAATACGGTTTTGTGTTTCAAAGCTCTGAAATATACGACGGCCTTTCGGCTGTTTACGACTACGGCCAGAACGGCGTAGAACTCAAGAATAACATCAAGCGCTACTGGTGGGAAGCCATGACGCTGCTCCACGAGAACATCGTGGGCATCGACTCGGCCATCTTCATGCACCCCACCATCTGGAAGGCTTCGGGCCACGTCGACGCTTTCAACGATCCCCTCATCGACAACCGCGACAGCAAGAAGCGCTACCGCGCCGATGTGCTCATCGAAGAGCAGCTGGCCAAGTACGACGACAAGATCGCCAAGGAAGTGGCCAAGGCACGCAAGCGTTTCGGCGAGTCGTTCGACGAGGCCATGTTCCTGCAGACCAACGGCCGCGTGGCCGAGATAGCCGCCAAGCGCGACGCCCTGCACGAGCGTTTCGCCGCTGCCATGAACGACAACAACCTCGACGAGCTGCGCCAGATCATCCTCGACGAAGAAATCGTGTGCCCCATCAGCGGCACCCGCAACTGGACCGAGGTGCGCCAGTTCAACCTCATGTTCAAGACCGAGATGGGCTCTACGGCCGATGGCGCCATGACCGTGTATCTGCGCCCCGAAACCGCCCAGGGCATCTTCGTCAACTATCTGAACGTGCAGAAGACCGGCCGCATGCGTCTGCCCTTCGGCATCGCCCAGATAGGTAAGGCCTTCCGCAACGAGATCGTGGCCCGCCAGTTCATCTTCCGCATGCGCGAGTTCGAGCAGATGGAGATGCAGTTCTTCGTGCAGCCCGGCCGCGAGATGGAATATTTCGCCTACTGGAAGGAGCAGCGCCTGCGCTGGCACAAGGCTCTGGGCCTGGGCGACGAGAAGTATCGCTATCACGACCACGACAAGCTGGCCCACTACGCCAACGCCGCCACCGACATCGAGTTCCTGATGCCCTTCGGCTTCAAGGAGGTGGAAGGCATCCACTCGCGCACCAACTTCGACCTCTCGCAGCACGAGAAATTCTCCGGCAAGAAAATCCAGTACTTCGACCCCGAGCGCAACGAGAGCTACACTCCCTACGTGATCGAGACATCAATAGGCGTAGACCGCATGTTCCTGAGCGTGCTCTGCTCCAGCTATGAAGAGCAGAAGCTCGAAGGCGGCGAGACCCGCGTGGTGCTCCATCTGCCCGAAGCACTGGCGCCCGTGAAGTGCGCCGTGATGCCCCTGGTGAAGAAAGACGGCCTGCCCGAAAAGGCCCGCGAGATCGTGAACGACCTCAAGTTTGACTTCGCCACCCACTACGACGAAAAAGACAGCATCGGCAAGCGCTACCGCCGCCAGGATGCCATCGGCACCCCCTTCTGCATCACCGTGGACCATCAGACCCTCGAAGACGGCACCGTAACGCTGCGCGAGCGCGACACCATGCAGCAGACCCGCGTGGCCGTGGCCGACCTGCACCGTCTCATCCACGACCGCGTAAGCCTCAACTCTCTCCTGCGCAAGCTTGCCTGAGGCAGGAATTAACACCCTCAAGACATGAATAAATCAACAATCAGCATTATCATTATCGTAGTACTGCTCGTTGCCATCCTTGGCGGCGGTTGCAGCGTCTACAACGGCATGGTCACCCAGGAGCAGGACGTAGAAGCCGCTTGGGCCAAGGTGGAGGTGCAGTATCAGCGCCGCCTCGACCTTATCCCCAACCTGGTGGAGACCGTGAAGGGCTATGCAGCCCACGAGAGCGGAACGCTCGAGAGCGTGACCCGCGCCCGCGCCGGCCTGAGCGACGCCTATAACCAGGCCGACAGCCTGCAGCGTTCCGGCGCCGCCTCCACGGCCGCCGGTTTCGAGCAGTACACAGCCGCCCAGAGCTCGCTCAACCGTGCGCTCAGCCTCTATGTGAACGCCGTGCACGAGGCCTATCCCGACCTCAAGGCCAACGAGAACTTCATGAACCTGCAGACCCAGCTCGAAGGCACCGAAAACCGCATAGCCACCGAGCGCGGCCGCTACACCGACGTGGTGAAGAAATACAACGTGAGCATCCGCCGCTTTCCCCGCAACATCCTGGCCGGCATCTTCGGCTTCGAGCCCAAGCCCCAGTTCCAGGCCGAGGCAGCAGCCCAGTCGGCTCCTAAAGTGCAGTTCTGACGGCCATGAAGAAGTTACTCTTTTTTGCCATCGCCGCCATGGCGATTATAGGCATCTCGGCCTGTCACGACGATGACGACCGCTACGCCTCCACCTGGGAGAAGTATGCCGACTGGCGCGCCAAAAACACCGCGTGGATAGCCTCGCTGCAGACGCGCACAAATGACGACGGCTCTTCTTTCTATAAGGTGGTGACTCCGTCGTGGTACGACGGCGCCTTTGTGCTCGTGCACGTGTTCGGCGAGCCCAACACCGACAAGCTGCGCCCGCTCTCCACGAGCACCGTCGATGTGATTTACCAGGGCTTCAACTGCGAGGGCGAGCGCTTCGACTCGTCGCTCACGCAGACGGCCTACGGCCCCGGGGTGGCCCGCTTTGCCCTCAACGGTGTGATAAGCGGCTGGACAGCAGCCTTCGAGACGCTCCATGTGGGCGACAGCGCCGAAATCGTGTGTCCCTACAACATGGCCTACGGCGAAAACTACATGAGCGATCTCATTAAGCCCTACTCGGCGCTGCGTTTCAACGTAAGGCTCGTCGATATCTACGCCTACGAGAAGAAATAGCAGCCCCGGATTGCAGAGTTCGCAAATTATTGCTAACTTTGCCCCGCTGCCCGAATGGTGAAATGGTAGACACGAGGGACTTAAAATCCCTTGACTATAGCAGTCGTGCGGGTTCGATTCCCGCTTCGGGCACCAATAACCAAAATCCCGGCTATACCAGCAAGATATGACAGAGGCCAACGACAATCTGCGCCTGCGCCACGAATTGTGTATGCGCGTGGTAGACTATCAGGAGGCCCTGACGCAACTGCTCACGGTGGTGGAAGACGATGCGGGCCGCGTGCACCGCTACTACACCCGCGATGCCGGAATCACCCTCAATCTTATTGCAGCCGACATCCGCCGCATGGCTTCCGCCCTGGGCGATGAAGGCATGGACGCATGGCTCGAGCAGGAGAAGCGCAGGAAGCTGAGCGGCGGAGCCATCGAAACGCCGTCGCCGCAGCCTGTGCAGCATGCGGCAGCCCCCTCTCCGGCCGGGCGCAAGGCTCTTTGGGCCGCTGGCGCCGTAGCTGCCGTCCTCGCCGGCTGGCAGCTGGTATCCTATGCCGTGTCCGGCGACGACCGCGCCCGCTTCGATGAAAGCATGGCCACGGCCCAACAGGCCCTCGACAGCGGCGACTATGAGGATGCCATCGAGATGGCCGACAATGCCGCCGATGGCTATGCGTCGTCGTTCATGAGCGGAAGTTATAAGGACCGTGCGCACGCGGTGGCCCGCAGCGCGTCGGACAAAATTCTCGACAGCTGGCTGGCCGATGTGCGCCGCTTTTTGAGCGCCGGACGTCCCGAGCTGGCCAAGGCCCGCACGCAGCGGCTGCCGGCCACACTCAAGCTCGAAGGCGATGCCGCTGCGGCCTTTGAGGAAACGTGCGGAGAGATTGAGCGCAGTCTTGCAGCGAGGTGCGAGGCCTTTGTGGAGCAGCTCATAGCCGAAAGCTACAGCAATGGAGGCCACATTTCGGCCGCTTCCCACAAGGAGCTGCAGGGCATCCTGGAAGTGATGCCCGACCATTATTGGCTCAACTATTTCAACGACCGCGCCAATGAAAAGTGAAGCAGCCAAGGTGATAAAGTCGATTATGGCAACGGCTGCGCTGGCTCTGTTTCACAGCGGTGCCGATGCTGCCGCGACCGCAGACGCAGCCCCCGGTAGCGGCGAAGACGGGCGCATTATTCCGGACGATTCCCGCAGGCCGCGCATCGACAGGAATGTGTACAAAGTGATGCGCGACGGCGGCACGAAACTCATTGCGGCCCATCGCTCCCATTCGTCGCACCGCTCGCATCGCTCGAGCAGCGGCGGCCACACCCGCGGTCGCAACACCGGCAAGCGGACCAGGGTGACCCCGGCCGCGCTCTACACGCCCGCCACGGAGACCGATTGGAAATTGGGCGAACGGGCCTTGGGGCAGGGGATGCGAGGCACCGATGTGGACCGCCTCGTGGCCTATCTCACAAGGTATTACTACCTCCACGACGGCGATGCCGCGGAGGCCGACGGGCGATGTGTCTACAACGCTGCAGTGGTGGAGGCTGTGCGCCATTTCCAGCGCGATGCAGGCTATGTGCCCGACGGCAAGTGCACGGGCGCCATGGTCCAGCGCCTCAAGGAGTGGGACCCCGACCGCACGACTATTGCCCTCGGCTTCAGGCCGCTGACCGTGGCTGGAAAGATGTCGGGCTACGACGTGGACTGCCTGATAGACAAGCTTATATCGGCCGGATGCAGCCCGGACAAGACCAAGCTGTGCAAGCAGGGACGCCACTATGTTTTCACGGACGACGTGCTCACTGCCCTGAAGGTTTTCCAGGCAACCCATGGTTTGCGTCCCACAGGCGAGCTCGACGAGCCCACCTTGAAAAAACTCAGCAGCGTGAAGAAATGAAAGCACTTGTCGACCGCCGCATCTATCCCGACAGCGTCATATCCAAGGCTGTTTACAGTCTGTCCGGGAGCTATGCCATAACGCGCACACTCGTAGATGATAACTTCGAGGAATTGGCCGCGGTTCCGGTTGCCGGCGCCTCAGATGCCGAGTGGGAGGCCCGTTTGGCGCAAGCTCTCAACGATTTCAAGTTGCGGATGCTCGTGGATGAAGAGACGCGAGCAGTGAAAACCATCCTCTACGCGGCAGCCTTCGGTGGCGACGACACCTTTACTATCAGCGATGTGTACGACTGAGGCCCGCTACTATCTTCTGCCTTTCGGTTTCACCCGTCTGTGCGGCAAGGAGGTGCTGATTAACGAGTTGGGCGATATGCTTGTGGCGCCGGAGGGTACCGTAAGTAGCCTCGTGAACCGAACCATCGAGCGTGGCGACCTTTACAAGTCGCTGATGGCCAACTTCTTCATTTCCGCAGAAACTCCGCCCGCCCTTTCGGGCCTCTATGCCGCCCGCCTGCGTGCGCGCAAGAGCTTTCTGGGCGAGGGGCCATCGCTCCACATTTTTGTTCTCACGCTGCGCTGCAACCAGAATTGCCGCTACTGCCACGCCTCGAGCCGTGGCAGCGACAGCCGCGGGTGCACGATGAGCCACGAAACGCTCGAGCAGGCTGTGCGGCTGATGATGGCGTCGCCCTCGCCGGAGGTGACCATGGAGTTTCAGGGTGGCGAACCATCCCTTGAGCCGGAACTGATTCGCAAGGCTGTGGAGCTGGCGGAGAATCTGAACCGCAGCGCCGGCAAGACCATACACTATGTGCTGTGCACCAATTGTGTGGACCTTTCGCACGAACTGCTCGAAATGTGCGCGGCCCACAACATCGTGATATCCACTTCGCTCGACGGGCCCGAGTGGCTCCACAACGCCAATCGCGGTCGCCACGACAGTCACGCGCGTGTGCTGGCCGGCATAGAGAAGGCGCGCCGAGCCCTGGGCCCCGACAAGGTTTCGGCGCTGATGACGGCATCGCAGCTGTCGCTCGACCATCCCCGCGAAATCGTGGACGAGTACCGCCGCCTCGGCTTCAATTCCATCTTCCTGAGGGCGCTCAACCCCTACGGACTGGCCGGCGACAGCGGCAACCAAAAGGAATATACGCTGCGTTTCATTGAGTTTTACAAGCAGGCGCTCGACTATATCATTGACATCAACCGGGCCGGCGCCTTTTTCGTAGAGGAATTTGCGTCGATTGTCCTGCGCAAGATTCTCACGCCGGCTGCCTCGGGGTTCGTCGACCTGCAGTCGCCTGCCGGAATCATCAACTCTGTGCTGGTCTACAACTACGATGGCGGCGTGTATTGCTCCGATGAGTCGCGGATGCTGGCCGAGCAGGGCGATGAGTACTTCCGCCTCGGAATCACCGCCGATTCCTACGAAAGCCTGGTCTACGGACGCCGTGCCAAGGAAATAGCGCGGGTATGGGCGGCCGAAGCCCTGGCCGGATGCAGCGACTGCGCCCTGCGGCCATATTGCGGCGCCGACCCCGTGCGGGCCTATTCCACGCAGGGCGACACCTACGGTTTCCGTCCCGGCTCCCTTCAGTGCCTGAAGCACAAGGCCATTATCGAGCACATTATCAGTCTGATAATCAAACGCGGCGATGAGGTATTGCCCGTTTTTACCTCCTGGACGGCATGACACGGCCCTTCGACATAACCGGAAACGACAACACCCTGTACACCACAGGGCGTTGCAACAACCGCTGCATCTTCTGCTGCGAGCCGCCGGTGAACCACGAGGATGCAGAGGAGCTGTGGGCCCGCAACATGCAGATAATCGACGAGGCCCCGGCAGGCATTACGGCAATTGGCGTATCCGGCGGCGAGCCGTCGCTGCTGGGCGAGCGCCTAGTGGAGCTCGTGGATATAGTGGCCGGGCGCTTTCCGCAGACAGTGATTCACCTGCTCACAAACGGCCGCGCGTTCAGCGATGCCGCATTCGCGCGCCGCGTGGCCGAAGCCGCCCGCGGCCGTCTCCTTGCGGGTGTGCCCCTGCACTCCGACTATGCTACCGACCACGACCTCATAGCCGGCGCTCGCGGGGCTTATGCCCACACCGTGGCCGGCATCTGCAACCTTGCGGCGGCAGGCGCCGCTGTGGAACTGCGCGTGGTGGTCAACCGGCTCAACCATCAGCGGCTCGGCGACATAGCGCTGTTCGTGCACCGCAACCTCTCCTTCGTTGCCCTCACCGCTTTCATGGCCATGGAGCGGATAGGGATGGCGGCCGGCAATGCGCGGCAGGTGTGGGTAGAGCCGGCCCAGTACGCTGCGGCGCTGGCTCGCGCAGTGTCGTTTCTCGACGCATGGGGCCATCCTGTGGCCGTCTACAACGTGCCCATGTGCCTGTTGCGACCTGAGACACGGCGCTTTGCCTGCCGCAGCATCAGCGACTGGAAGCAGAGCTATGCCCCCGGGTGCGCCGCGTGCGAGCTCAGGCAGCAGTGCTGCGGGCTCTTCGCCACCAGCACTGTGCCGTTTGAAAATATCCGCGCGATATGTTCTACGACATAAAATGCAATTTAATGCCCCGAAAAGCAAACATGCAAGCGGTTTTTTTGTTAATTTTGCGGAATAATGAAAATAACACATCTTATGATTAAGAAACAAACCATACTGAGCCTCGCGGCAGCATGTGCTGTTGCGGTGGCAGCCACTTCCTGTGGCGGAAACAAAGAGGCCGAAGTGCTTCAGCAGCAGGCCGCGCGTGTTAATGCCGAACTGGCCGAGGACGTGAAGGAAGCGCCCTCCCTGCTGGCCGACGCATCGGCCGTGTATGCCGACTCCGCTTTCACCGTCAACGTGGTGTTCGCCGATTCCGTGATGCACGTGAGCGACTTCTCGCAGGCCCTCATCGAATACTTCCTCTCCGACGAAATCAAGAAGAGCGCCGGCAAGGACCTCGACGAGATTGTCAACTCCCTGGCCAAGACAAAAGAACCCATGCGCCTGACGCTCACCGACGTCTACGGCACCACCCGCAGCTACGACCTGTCGGCCGCCACGCTGCGCACTCTCTTCAAGACCAAGCGTTCGCAACTGCAGCTCAACGAGGTGCGCGCCGAGGTGCTCTCCATCTTCGCCGGCCGCAGCTTCGCCTTCGGCGTGGGCAACGGCGTGCAGAAGGTAGACTTCGCCCTCTCCACCAGTTTTGCCACCTACACCGTGATCTACGACAGCCCCAAGGCCTATTCCGGCCTCAACGTGGCAAACCTGAAAGCCCGCTATCTCAAGCTGCTCAAGCCCATCTACAAGGCCTACGGCCCCATCGCCGACGAAATCGTTGAAATGAACGAAAGCCTCGGCATCGACGGCTACCGCTTCGTGCTCACCACGCCCTCGGGCGACTCCGAGCTCAAGGCCACGCTCCCCTGGCGAGAAATTCTAAAGGATTAACACTTAAACACCCTATACCATGACTATAGTCGACAGATTTCTCGATTATGTGAAATTCGACACCCAGAGCGACGAGCTCACCAATCTCACGCCCTCCACTCCCGGCCAGATGAAGTTTGCCAAACATCTGCGCGACATACTCGAGGGCATGGGGTTGAAGGACATTTCGCTCGATGAAAACGGCTACCTGATGGCCACCCTCCCCGGCAACATCCAGGACCGCAAGGTGCCCACGATAGGTTTCATTGCCCACCTCGACACGTCGCCCGACATGAGCGGCCACAACGTGAAGCCCCGCATCGTCAGCGACTACGACGGCGGCGTAATCACCCTCAACAGCGAGCTGGGCATCGTGCTCTCGCCCGACGAGTTCCCCGAACTGCTCAACTATCGCGGCCAGGACCTCATCGTCACCGACGGCACCACGCTGCTGGGCGCCGACGACAAGGCCGGCATCGCCGAGATCGTGAGCGCCGTCGACTATCTGCAGAACCACCCCGAGGTGAAGCACGGCGACATCCGCATCGCTTTCAACCCCGACGAAGAGATAGGGCAGGGTGCCCACAAGTTCGACGTGGAGCGCTTCGGTGCCGAATGGGCCTACACAATGGACGGCGGCGAGATAGGCGTACTGGAATATGAGAACTTCAACGCCGCAGTGGCCAAGGTCACCTTCCGCGGCCGCAACGTGCACCCCGGCTATGCCAAGCACAAGATGGTCAACTCCATGCGCATCGCCAACCAGTTCATCATCATGCTGCCCCGCTGGGAAACCCCCGAGCACACCGAGGACTACGAAGGCTTCTACCACCTCGTGGGCATGAACGGCTCCGTCGAGGAAACCGTGCTCACCTATATCATCCGCGACCACGACCGCGACCGCTTTGAGCGCCGCAAGAAGGAGCTTGAGCATCTCTCGCGCAAGATAAACAACGAGTTCCCCGGTTGCTGCTCCATCGAGATCAAGGACCAGTACTACAACATGCGCGAGAAAATCGAGCCGCTCATGTTCATCATCGACATAGCCGAGGAAGCCATGCGCCGCTGCGACGTAGCTCCCAAGGTGCAACCCATCCGTGGAGGCACCGACGGCGCGCAGCTCTCCTTCAAGGGTCTTCCTTGCCCCAACATCTTTGCCGGCGGCCTCAACTTCCACGGGCGCTATGAATTTGTGCCTGTGCGCTCCATGGAGAAAGCCATGGAGGTGATTGTGGAGATAGCCCGCCTCGTGGGCGAGCGTTGATGCACGGCCGTCCGCTTCTCATTGTTGTCACCGGGGCCACCGCCTCCGGCAAGACAGCGCTATCCATCGACATTGCCGCGAGACTCGGCACCGAAATCATTTCGGCCGACTCGCGGCAGATGTTTCGCGACATTCCCATTGCTACCGCCGCCCCCACAGCCGCCGAGCTGGCGCGGGTGCCCCATCATCTTGTGGGGCAGCTGCCGCTCGACGCGCAGTACAGCGCCGCCGCTTTCGAGGAGGAGGCCATGGCGTTGCTGCCGCGCATTTTCGAGCGCTGCGGCGGAGTGGCCGTGGTGTGCGGCGGCTCCATGATGTATGTCGACGCGCTGCTCCACGGCATCGACGAGATGCCGTCGATAAGCCCTGCGGTGCGAGACCGCGTGCAGTCGTTCTACCGCGAGCAGGGCCTCGAAGCTCTCCTGGCATGGCTCGCAATCATCGACCCCGAGATGTATGCCGTCGTGGACCGCCTTAACCCCAAGCGCGTGATACACGCCGTGGAAATCACCCTGCAGGCAGGCGTGCCGGCCTCGCAGCTGCGCACCGGGCGTCGTAAGGAGCGGCCCTTCGACGTCGTGAAACTGGCCATAGACATGCCGCGCGAGCAGCTCTTCGACCGCATAAACCGCCGCGTGGATACTATGGTGGCGGCCGGGCTCGAAGACGAAGCGCGGAGGGTGTACCCCTTGCGACACCTCAATTCGCTCAACACCGTGGGCCTCAAGGAAATGTTTGCCATGTTCGACGGCCTGATGGACCGCCCTACGGCCATTGCGCGCCTGGCAAAAAACACGCGCGTATATGCCAAGAAACAGCTCACCTGGCTCCGGCGAAGCGACGATGTGGTGTATCTCGACCCCAATTGCGCCGCAGAGCAGGCGTTGCAGATTATAAACCGACACGATACAGCGAACCATGTCAACTAACGACTACGACCTCGTGCTGTGCGCACGCTACTCCGATACTCCCATGGCAGCCATAGCCCGCGGACTGCTCGACAGCAACGACATTCCTGCCATAATCGACAACGGAATCATGGGCACGATTCTGCCCCCGGCCGGTGCGGTGCGCCTCATGGTGCGTCGATGCGACCTCGACCGTGCGCGCGGCATCCTCATAAAAGGCGGCCTGTACGAGTAGAATCACACAATTTCGCAGCACATTGCTATTGCAGGGGAACTCGCGCATAGTATCCCGATAGGGCGTTGCCCTCTATCATAAAGGGGAGATAACAACCTGCCTATCAGATGAAAGGGCCGGAGGCCCGCTCTTTGGTTACCCGCGGGCGGGTCGCCCGTGGGTAGCTGTATCAACGGCGACAGCCCGGGATGGGCTGTCCTGCCAGCCATTGAGGATGGACACCCCCTCCGGGGCTGATTATCTTGGTTTTACCTACCCCGTGCGACCCGCGCGGGGCTAACAAGCGGGCGGACCTCCGGCCCGCACTCCCACGCGCCGCCACATATTTGTTCTATAGTAGGCGCAGAGAGATGTGTAAAGAGCTGAAAAATCAGGGATAGAGCGCGTAGACGTGATGTTATTATAAAAATCTGTGTGCGAAAACAGCGCATCTCCGAAGCGCCGGTGCCTTGGGCATTGGTACCTCAGGTCGAGCGCAGCGAGGCCTGAGGCTAAGGAACGTCGCGTCTCCGACGCTCTCCGTTGCTGAATATCAAACTTGTATTTTTCTCTGCGCCTCTGCGCGAGTTTTTTCAACCAAACTATTCGCTGAATAGTTACCTGATGAAAAAGATTTTAGGCAAGCGAGGCTGTGCCGCCATGGTGGCGGCACAGCCTCGCTGCGTATAGGGAAGGGGATTATATCGATTGCTCGACGGCCCAGACGAAGGCGCGGAGGCCCAGCTTGGGGCGCTCGTCGTTGAGGGCCTTCAGGCGTTCGAGCAGAGGCGCCACGCGCTCGTCGGGCACCACGGTGAGGATGGCCGAGGCCATGGAGGGCCATGCGTGGGAGCCGTAGTGGGGCTCGCCGTCCACGCTGCCGCGTCCTTCCACAGTGCCCCAGGAGGTGAAGCCACGGCAGTTGTTGCGGTCGAGAATCTCGATTATGCGCTCGCGGTGTGCCTGGTCGAAGGCTATGAATACTGATTTCATTTCGAGAGGGTTTTACGGAGTTTCTTGCGCTGGTTGCGGATGCCTATGTGGGCAAACACGCAGTAGAGCATGGGCACGAACAGCAGTGTCAGGATGGTGGAGAACGTGAGACCGCCAATCACGGCTGTGCCCATGGGGCGCCACATCTCGGCACCCTGGCCGCTGCCCACTGCCATGGGCACCATGCCCAGGATGGTGGTGAGGGTGGTCATCACCACGGGGCGCAGGCGCGACTCACCGCCCAGAATCACGGCGCGGCGGATGCTCATGCCGCGCTCGCGGTTGAGGGTGATGTAGTCGATGAGCACGATACCGTTCTTCACCACGATGCCGATGAGCATGATGGCGCCGATCATACTCATGACGTTGAGCGTATGGCCCGTTAGCCACAGGATGATGAACACGCCGGAGAAGGCAAACATCAGCGACGTCATGATGATGGCGGGGTAGGTGTAGCTCTCAAACTGGGCTGCCATCACGATATATACGAGAATCACGATGAGCACGGCCAGCGTGAGCAGGTCGCGGAACGAATCCTGCTGGTCTTCGTAGCTGCCGCTCAGCTGTATCGACACGCCCTGGGGAATGTCCATGCGGTCGATTTCGGCCTGCGAGGCCTCAACCACTTCGCTCATGGGCACATCCTGCACGGTGGTCTTGACGGTGACGATGCGCTCGCGGTCCTTACGCTCGATGGTGGGCGGCGTGAAGCGTTCCACCACGGTGCCCACGTCGCTCAGGCGCACGCCCTTGCCGGCCGAGTTGTAGATGAGGATATTCTCGATGTCGCTGATGGAGGTGCGGTGGGCCGGGTCGTACATCACCTTGATGTCGTATTCCTCGCCGTCCTCGCGGAAGCGCGACGCCGTGGAGCCGTTGATGCGGTTGCGCAGATAGGTGGCGGCCGTCTGCAGGTTCAGGCCGTAGATGGCCAGCTTCTCGCGGTCGAAGTCCACCTGGTATTCCGGCTGATAGTCGGAGCGCGAGATGAACACGTCGGCCGTGCCGGGGATGTCCTCGAGGATGGTCTTCAACTGCCGGGCCACGGAGTCGGTGTGCTCGAAGTTGTAGCCGTAGATTTCATAGTCGATGGTGGCTTGTCCGGCCATGCCCTGGCCGCCGCCCACCTGCACCTGGGCTTTCTTGAACTGCGGGTAGCGCTTGAGGTCTTCGCGCATGGCGGCCGCAATCTCTGTGATACCGCGGTCGCGGTCGCCGGGGTCGGTGAGGCGGATGTTCATCGACACGATGTGGGGGCCGTTGTCGCGCAGCGACGCGAAGGTGTTGTCGCTGTCGGCCGAGCCGGTGGTGTAGTTTATCACCTTGATTTCAGGGTATTTCTCGCGCCATTCCTTGACGAGGCGCTCGGTGATGTCCTGCGACAGCTCCACGCGGGCGCCTATGGGCAGCTCCAGCGACACGCTCAGGCGGGCGTCGTCGGCCGTGGGGAAGAACTCCGTGCCCACAAACTTCAGCAGCCCCAGCGAGCCCACGAAGATAGCCACGCACACGATGGCCGTGAGCAGCTTGTGGCTTACCACAAAGCCCAGCAGCTTGCCATAGCCGCGGTCGAAAGCATCGAGAGCGCGGTTGATGGGAGTGAACAGCAGCGTGTAGAGCTTGCCGTGGTTCTGGGTGCGACGCAGCAGCAGGCTGCACAGCATGGGGGTGAGCGACAGGGCGCACACCGTGGAGATGATCATCATGATGGTGACCATCCAGCCCAGCTGGCGGAAAAGCACGCCGGTCATGCCCGTCACCAGCGTGAGGGGGAAGAACACGGCGATAAGGGTGAGGGTCGATGCCACAACGCTGATGGCCACCTCGTTGGTGCCGTGCACGGCCGCCTGTTTCGGGTCGGAGCCGCGTTCGATGTGGGTGGTCACGTTTTCAAGCACCACGATGGCATCGTCCACCACCATGCCTATGGATATCGACAGCGCCGATAGCGACACGATGTTCAGCGAGTTGCCCGTGACGGCCAGGTAGATGAACGAGGCTATGAGCGAGATGGGGATGGTGATGGTGATGATGAGCGTGGCGCGCCAGCGGCCCAGGAAGAAGAACACCACTATCACCACGAACAGCAGGGCGTAGAGCACTGTCTCCACCAGCGACGCGATGGTGTTGCGGATATTGTCGGAGGTGTCGACGATGATACCCAGCTTCACGTCGGAGGGCAGGCGTTTCTGAATCGACGGCAGCATGGCCAGCACCTTGTTGGAGATTTCCACGGAGTTGGCGCCGCTCTGCTTCTGAATGATGATCATGGCGCCTTTCTCGCCGTCGTTGTAGGTCTGCTGGGCGCGTTCCTCCAGAGAGTCGTCTATGCGGGCCACATCCTTGAGGTAGATGTTGCGGCCGCCTACGGAGCCCACCACGATGTCGGCCATCTGGTCCGACGAGGTGAACTCGCCCTGCACGCGCAGCGAATAGGTCTCCGAGCCGATGTCGAACGAGCCGCCAGGGATGTTGCGGTTCTCGGCGCCCACCACGGCTGCTATCTGCTCGATGGTGAGGCCGTAGGCCTCCAGGCGGGCCGGGTCGGCATAGACGTGGATTTCGCGCTTGGGCGCGCCGGAGATGCTCACGGAGCCCACGCCGTTGATGCGCGCCAGGGGGTTGGCCACGGCATCGTCGAGAATCTTGTAAAGGCCGGGCATACTCTCGGTGGCCTGCACCGACAGCAGCACGATGGGTATCATGTCGGTCGAGAACTTGAAGATGGTGGGGTTCTCGACATCGTCGGGCAGGGCCGACGACACCAGGTCGAGCTTGTCGCGCACGTCGTTGGTGAGCACGTCGATGTCTTTGCCGTATTCAAATTCCAGCGTAATCACCGAGATACCCTCGCGGCTCTTGGAGGTGATGTGCTTCAGGTCGTTGACGGAGTTGAGCACGTTTTCGAGCGGGCGTGTCACGTTCTGCTCTATATCCTGGGCACTCGCGCCCTGATAGGATGTCATCACCATCAGGGTGTTGGTCTCCACATCCGGATACAGATCGATGGGAAGGGTCTTGAGCGAGAAGAGGCCCAGAATCACCACCGCCACAAAGCACAGGGTGGTCATGATGGGGCGCTTCACCGCGCTGCCGTATAAACTCATATTGCTATCTGGCTGTAAAGTGGGTTTACTTGGAGTTGATAACCTCTACGGCCACACCGTCGGCCAGACGCGACTGTCCGGAAATCACCACGGTGTCGCCGGCTTCCACGCCGCTGATGAGCTCGTAGGCGTCGCCAAGGCGACGGCCCAGCTCCACGCGTTTGTAGCTCACGTGGCCGTCGTGGAGCACGTACACGTAGCGGTTGCCGCTGCCCGACTGCTTCACCACAGCCATATCAGGCACCACCACGCGGTTGATCGAGCCATGGTCGATTTCCACGCGGGCAAACATGCCGGGACGCAGCCGTTCGCCGGGGTTCTTTATCTGAATTTCGGCCTCGAAGGTGCGGGTGGCGGGGTCGACGGCGGGATAGACGCGCGACACGGTGCCGCTGAACACTTCATCGGGGAGGGCGTCGAAGGTGATGTTCACGTCCATTCCGCGGTGTATCTTGGTGATGTCGGCCTCGGTGGCGTTGATTATGATTTTCACCACGGGCGAGAGCTGGCCCACGGTGAGCACCGGCTGGGCGCCGGTCATGTCGCCCGGGTCGTAGTTGCGGGCTGTGACCACGCCGTCGACGGGCGAAACCAGCACCGTGTTTTCGCTCGCATTCTTATACTGCGTGCGCGCGGCATCGAGCTGGGCCTTGAGCTGGTCCACTGCCTGCTGCGTGCCGGCGCCTATCTCCAGCAGCGTGTTGGCGCGGTTGTATTCGCGCTCTATCTGGTCGAGATTTATCTTGATCTGGTCCAGCGAGGCGCCGTCGAGGGTCACGAGTGTCTGGCCGCGGCGCACGCGGTCGCCCACCTCCACGGCTATCGACTTGATGCGGTTCGGCTGCGCCGGCGAGATGTTGTTCACGTTGTAGGCCTCGACATTGGCGGTGTATTCCTTTTGCTGGGGCACGTCGCGTGCCTCGGCCATGCCGGTTTCCACGCGGGGCAGTTCCTCGGTGGCGTCGTCGGCCGCCTGCGCGGTCTCGGATTTGCTGCAGGCACTCAGCAGCCCTATGGAAGCCGCGAGAATGCAATAATGGATGAAGAAACGGTACATTGTTATCGTTAACGTTGAATTTTATACGAGTCGAGGGGGGCCGTGCCACGCAGCAGTTCGAGCTGGCTGTCGGCCACCAGGAAATTGTAGATGCTCTGATAGTGGGCCAGGCGCGAACGCGTCAGGGCCAGCTCGCTGTCGCGCAGGTCGAGGTAGCTGGCGGCGCCTATGGCGAAGGAGTGCTCCATGATGTCGTGGGCGCGGGTGGCCTGCGACACGCTTTCGGCCGTCGAGGCTATCTGCCCGGCGTTCTGCTTGATGTTGTCTATGGCCAGGGCCACCTGCATGGCCACGGTGTGCTCGATATTGTCGTGCTGCAGCTCCGATTCCAGCAGCTGGATCTTGGCCTGGCGCTGGCGGCTGTAGCGCGCGCCGCCCGTGAAGATGGGCATCGACAGCGACAGTCCGAAGGTCGACGAGTTGCTCCAGCGGAAATTCTTGAAGGGCGAGCCGTTGCTGTTTGAGTTCCAATAGTAGTTGATGCTGGCCGAGAGGGTGGGGAACCAGGCCATGCGCTGCACGTCCAGGGCATTCTGCAGCATCTGTGTCTGCAGGCGGTTCTGCACCAGCGAGGTGTTCTGCGAGTAGTCGTCGTCGATGGCCAGCAGGCGCTCGGCCAGCGTGTCTTCATAGTCGGCGAGGCGGCCGGTGATTTCCAGGGGGAACGAGGCGTCCACGCCCATGAGCACCAGCAGCTGCAGGCGTGCCTGCTTGATGGCGATGTCGGCCTGCATCAGTTCCGGCTCTATGTTTTTCATGGCCACGGAGGTGCGCAGCACGTCGTAGTCCGACGCGGCTCCGGCCTCGTACTGCTTCTTGTAGATGTCGTGGGTGAGTGCGGCCATGTCGTAGCTCTGCTGCACCACGTCGCGCGAGTCGGTGGCGAGCATCAGGGCGTAGTAGGCGTCTTTCACCTGGTTGACCAGGTCGATGCGCGACGCCCGCGCTTTTTCCACCGATTGCAGTATCTGCGTGTCGCTGAGCTTCAGTGATTTCCACAGTTGCGGGGCAATCAGCGGCACTGCGGCCGAGAAGCCTATCTGGTAGCTGTTGTCGAGGCCCATCTTGATGCCGGTAGTGTTGCCGCCCTTGCCGGATGCCCGCGATTCGGTGTTTTCTCCGGTGCTTTCATCACCGGCGCCGGTGCTCCCGCTGCCTCCGGGAAATGCGTCCATGTTCATGTACATCACCTGCTTGGCCAGCATGCGCGAGTAGTTGGCCCCGAAGTTCACCTGTGGCAGCAGTTGCGACAGGGTTTCTCCGCGCGTGTAGTCCACGCGGGTAATCTCCATGTCGGCCACCTGCACCGTGGGACTTTCGCTGAGCGCCACGGCGATGCACTGTTCCAGTGTCATGGGGGTATTTGCCGCAGCGGTAGCGGCAGCCCCTAATGCGACTGCAAGAAAAAAGTTTCGTAGCATATTTAGTTACGGCTCAAATAAGAGTATAGTCGTGTGATTTGCGAATGCAAAATTGCGAAAAAAGCTGCTAAAAATTGGTCTTTCCGTAGGATTCTAACATATTTTAACCATATAGGAAAATATGTTGGTAGAAAGTTCTTTTATATTGGAAATAATAGCAACAAGCTCCCTGCCGTTAGGGAAACGCACACGACCGGGCCCCTGATTTTCGGGGACCCGGTCGTGACGGTGTGTAGAGTAGGATCCGGAATTACTTCACGGCATCGTTGAGCTCCGAGCCGGCCTTGAATTTAACGGCCTTGCGGGCTGCAATCTTGATGGTCTCCTTGGTGCGGGGGTTGATACCGGTGCGCTCGCCCTTCTCGCTTACGGAGAAAGTGCCGAAGCCCACGAGGGCAACCTTGTCGTTGGCAGCGAGTGCCTCTGCGATAGCAGCAGTTGTGGCGTCGAGGGCGGCCTTGGCATCAGCCTTGGTCAGATTGGCCTTCTCGGCGATAGCGTTGATAAGCTCTGTCTTGTTCATAGGATGATAATTTAGAGTTTGGTTTGTTTCAATGTGCAAATATAATCATAAAACTGAAGATTTCATGTTTTTTTGTTAAAAAAATCGCAAAAATGCTTATTTTCTTGTTTGAAGCGGTTTTTTTGAGGTAAAAAGCGCGTTTTTTAGTACCTTTGCACCACACAAACTATATATATAATGAGTTTTTTCTCCGGATTTCTTCAGCGTATTCCGCCGGTGACCAAGAATCTGGTCGGAATCTGCCTGGTGGTGTGGTTGGCCATGTTCACTGTGCCCGGTATCGACCGCTCCCTCACGCGCTGGTGTGCGATGTACTATTTCTCGTCGCCGGGCTACATGCCCTTCCAGCTGCTCACATATCTGTTTCTTCACGGCAGCTTCACCCATCTGTTCTTCAATATGTTTGCCCTCGTGATGTTCGGCGGCATAGTGGAGCGCACGCTGGGGTCGCAGCGCTTCCTCTTCTATTATCTCGCCTGCGGCATAGGCGCCGGCCTCATTCAGGAAGGGGTTGCCGCAATCTTCATCCATAAGTATTCGGCCATGCTTCCTCCCGAGGCAGTGGAGCAGATAATCGACCGCGGCTGGAGCCTGATGCAGCAGGGCATGATTTTCACCGACCCCACTGCCCAGGTGCTAAACTCTTTGGTCAACACCCCGCTGGTGGGCGCCTCGGGCGCCATCTACGGCGTGCTCCTGGCTTTCGGTATGCTTTACCCGAATCAGCCCATCTACATCATGTTCATCCCCGTACCCGTCAAGGCCAAATGGCTGGTAGTGGGCTACGGCGTGCTCGAGCTGGCCTACGGCCTGGGTGGCGTGGCCGACAATGTGGCCCATTTCGCCCATCTCGGCGGTATGCTCGTGGGCCTGGCCATGATACTCTACTGGAAGAAAAAAGGAACGTTCAATGGCCACTGGTTCGTGTAATACACTGTGGCATGCCCTCAGAGGCAGCGTGCTGGGCGCTCTCATCGCGGCAAACACCGTGATGTGGTTGCTGGCCATGCTCGACGCCGGGCTGTTTCATGGCTCGCTGGTGGCGGCCATGGCCGTGCCCTCGTCGGTGGGCGCGCTGCTGTCGCACCCGTGGTCGGTGGTCACGTACATGTTTGTGCAGACCCACTTCTTCCATCTGCTTTTCAATATGCTCTGGCTCGTGTGCTTCGGCCGCCTGCTGTCAATGGCCCGAGGCGGCCGCGCGCTGCTCGCCACCTATCTGGGTGGCGGCGTGGCCGGCGCCGTAGTGTTCCTGCTCGCCGGGCTGCTGTTGCCGTCGCTCGGCGGCGGAAGCCTCATAGGATCGTCGGCGGCCGTGGTGGCCGTGGCTGTGGCCGCTGCCTTTGCCGTGCCCGACATGGAGATACCCCTGTGGCTGCTCGGTCCCGTCAAGGTCAAGTGGATAGTGGTGGCGATGTGCGTGTTTTTCTGTGCCGGCTTCAGCGGCACAGCGGCAGCCAACGCCGCCCATGCCGGCGGAGCCGCCTATGCCGCCCTTGCGGCGCTGTGGTATCGCCGGGGCGCGCTGAGCCGCGCCGGAGCAGCCGATGAAGCCGCCGAGCTCGACCGCCTGCTGGGCAAGGTGAAACGCTCGGGCTACGACTCGCTCTCGCGCCGCGACAAGGAGCGGCTCTTCACCCTCTCACACCGCGTGCGCCGATGAAACGATTGTCGCCCTGGAGACAGATAGCCAATGCCGCTGTGCTGGCCCTGAACCTCATGGCCGGAGCCGCGCTCGTGCTCACGGCCTACGCCGGCGAGTTTTCGCCGGCCGAGCGACCCTTGATGGGCGTGCTGGTGCTGGGTGTTCCTCTCGCCCTTGCCGCCGTGGTGTGTCTGCTCATCGTCGACTTCGTGTGGTGGCGCAAGACCGCCCTGGTGCCCATCGCGGCCATCGTGGCTTCGTGGCCCACGGTGTGGAGCGTGTGTCCGCTCAATGTGGGCACCGGCATTCCCGCCGGCACCCCCACGCAGCGCGTGTTCACGCTGCTCACCTACAATGTGCTCACTCTTTGCGACAACACCGGCGCCTATGCCGGCGACGTGAATCCCACCCTGAGCTATATACTCGAGCAGGACGCCGACGTGGTGTGCCTCCAGGAGCTGAGCGTGCTCAACCTCAACAAGCGCCTGAAAATCACCCAGCCGCAACTCGACAGCCTTCACGCGCGCTATCCTTATATAATATTGAGCGGCACGGCGGTGGCCATATTGTCGAAATACCCTATTGAAAACCTGCACCTCGACTCCAATTCGGGCGTGAAGGGCAGCCGCTGCGACATGGGCGGATATGTGCTCGACATCGAGGGCCATCGCCTGGCCCTGTTCAACGTGCATCTGCAGAGCTTCAAACTCACGAAGGACGACAAGGCCGCCTACAACGAGCTCACCCACCTGCGCCACGAGGAAGAAATCAAGGAGCTGGGCCACACGCTCGTGGGAAAAATCAAGACGGCGGCCTGGCGACGGGCCGCACAGGCACAGATGCTCTGCCGCTATATCGACTACTACGGCGGAGAAAACGTGATTGTGGCCGGCGACTTCAACGACGGCCCCGGATGTTACACCCTGCGCCAGCTGGCCGACCTGGGCATGCGCGAGGTGTGGCCCGAAGTGGGCTTCGGCCCCACCTGGACCTACAACGAAAACCGTATGTACTTCCGCATAGACCACATACTGTGGCGCGGCCGCCTGCGCCCTGCCGGCATCCGGCGAGGCAGCGGGCGATGGAGCGACCACTATCCGCTGATTGCCACATTCGTGTGGGACGCCGACGACGAATCTGAATCATAAACTAATCATAAATCAATGAAAAAAACTATCACTACAGCCCTGGTGGCGCTTGCTCTCGCGGCAGGCGTTTCAAGCTGCAAACAAGACAAGATGCAAGAGAATCCGTTCCTTGCGGAGTACGACACTCCGTACGAAATCCCGCCCTTCGAGAAAATCAAGCTCGAGCACTACATGCCTGCCCTCAGGGCCGGCATCGAGGAGCACAACGCCGAGATAAACGCCATCGTGGCCAACGAGGAGACACCCACCTTCGACAACACCATCCTGGCCCTCGACCGCTCGGGTCGCACGCTCGACAAGGTGGCCTATGTGTTCTTCGCCCTCTCTGAGAGCAACTCCTCCGACGAGATGCAGGAGATGGGCGACGAGTTCATGCGCGAGTATCAGGCCCATGCCGATGAAATGATGATGAACGACGGCCTGTTTCAGCGCGTGAAGTATCTCTACGACCGCCGCGACAGCCTGGGCCTCGCCCCCGACCAGCACCTGGCCGTGGAGACCATGTACAAGGACTTCACCCGCAACGGGGCCCTGCTCGACGACGAGAAGAAAGAGCAGCTCAAGGCCCTGAACGCCGAGCTCACCGACCTCTACAACGCCTTCAACAAAAACCTGCTCAAGGCCAATAACGAGTTCTTTGTGGTAGTCGACAACGAGGCCGACCTCGAGGGCATCCCCGCCAGCACCGTGGCCGGCGCCGCCGAGGCCGCCGAGGCTCGCGGCATGAAGGGCAAGTGGGTGTTCACGCTCCACGCTCCCAGCCGTCTGCCCGTGCTGCAGTTCGCCAAGAACCGCGACCTGCGCCGCCGCATCTACGAGGGCTACACCTCGCAGGCCATCGAGGGCGAGACCAATAATCTGCCCGTGATCAACAACATCCTCAAGGCACGCGCCAAGAAGGCTCAGCTCCTGGGCTTCGAAAACTACGGCTCGTACATGACCGACAATGTGATGAGCGGCAGCGTAGAGGCCGCCGAAAACCTGCTGCGCCAGATATGGACACCCGCCGTGGCCAAAGTCAAGGAAGAAGTGGCCGAGATGCAGGCCATCGTCGACGAAGAGGGTGGCGACTTCAAGATTGCGCCTTACGACTATTATTACTACGCTGAGAAGGTGCGCCAGAAGAAATACGACTTCGACGAGTCGGAGGTGAGCGCCTATTTTCCCGTCGACAGCGTGCGCAACGGCATCTTCGGCATGGCCGAGCGTCTCTATGGCGTGAAGTTCACCGAAATGAAGGACGCGCCCCTCTACTACGACGAAGTCAAGGTCTACGACGTGACCGACGCCGCCACCGGCGAGCACGTGGCCGTGTTCATGACCGACTATTTCACCCGTCCCAGCAAGCGCCAGGGCGCATGGATGAGCGAGTTCAAAGGTTCCTGGACCGAGGACGACGGCACCTCTTCGCGCCCCGTGATATACAATGTGGGCAACTTCAGCCGTCCCACCGCCGAGATGCCCTCGCTGCTGACGCTCGACGAGGTTGAGACCATGTTCCACGAGTTCGGCCACGGCCTTCACGGCATGCTCAGCCGCGCCCGCTACAAGATGCAGGCCGGCACCAACGTGGACCGCGACTTCGTGGAGCTGCCCTCGCAGATTCACGAGCACTGGGCCATGGAGCCCGAGCTGCTGCGCACCTACGCCCACCACTACAAGACCGGCGAGGTGATACCCGACGAGCTCATAGCCAAGCTCCAGGCAGCATCGACCCACAACCAGGGCTTCGCCACGGCCGAGCTCGCCGGCGCCGCCCTGCTCGACCTGCAGTACGGCAAGCTCAACCCCGAAGGCGACATCGACGTGCTGGCCTTTGAACGCAAGGTGGCCGACGATCTGGGCATGCCCGCCGAGCTCACCTTCCGCTACCGTTCGCCCTACTTCAAGCACATCTTCGGCAGCGACGGCTATGCCAGCGGCTACTACACCTACCTCTGGGCCGAAGTGCTCGACGCCGACGGTTTCGAGCTCTTCAAGGAAAAGGGCATCTTCGATCCCGAGACGGCCAAGAGCTTCAAGACCAACATCCTCGAGATGGGCGGCAGCGCCAAGCCCATGGACCTCTATGTGCGCTTCCGCGGCCAGGAACCCACGGTCGACGCCCTGCTGCGCAATCGCGGCCTCGCCGACTGACCGGCCTCGCTCCTGAACATATAAAAACTGCCCCGGGCGCAATCCCGGGGCAGTTTTTTGTGGTACTGAGATTTAGAGCTTGTCCCAGTAACTATTCAGCTATATGCTAAGTCGTAAGGAGAAAACTCGCGCAAAGTATTCCGAGAGGGCGTTGCCCTAAATCATAAAGGAAAGAGAACGAGACGGAAGGGCGGAGGCCCAAGCTATCCGACGGCGCACCATTTTATAATGACGGCAAACATGGCGGAAAACAAAAGTATCCACATCTGCATGGCCAGCGGCGTTAGCCGCGTCAGCACCGCGTTTAGCGGTGCGCCGGAGTTAGTCTATGGCTGCGCACGTGGCTTCAGCACCTTGTTTGTTCTATAGTTGCCGCAGTGACTTATATATTCAGAACACTGTTATTCAGCTTATTGCATTATTTCTCTGCGCCTACTATAGAACAAATATATGATGGCGTCTGGGAGAGCATGCCCGCGTCGCATATAACGACGCGCCGGAGAGCGCGTCCCGAGACATAGCCGTGGGGTAAGCGCAGCGCACCCCGCGGTCGTCGGCCTATTCATTTATAATCCGGCGAGCGGCCCCCGAGGGCGTAGCCCGAGCGGGGTCATGCGAGCCTGATTTCCCCTCGGTTGCGCGCCGCACGCGGCGCGCAACCGAGGGGGGGAGGGGGCGGCCGGACCCTATGGCTGCGTACCGCTAAACGCGGCACTTGCCATAGGCTAACTTTGGCACCCCGCTACGCGGAGTTTTCGCTACGCGGGGGCTGCGCATGTGGCTTAATGCCATATTTTGTTCAATAGTAGGTGTAGAGAATTATATAAAGAGCTGAAAAGGGTCAAAGAGCGTCGGAGACGCGACATTCCTCAACCTCAGGTCGAGCGCAGCGAGGCCTGAGGGACCAACCCAAAAGGCCCCGGCGCTTCGGAGATGCGCTGTTTTCTCACAAAGATGTGTGTATTAACGACGCGCCGGAGAGCGCGTCCCGAGAGATTTCCGTGGGGTAAGCGCAGCGCACCCCGCGGTCGTCTGCCTATTCATTTATAATCCGGCGAGCGGCCCCCGAGGGCGTAGCCCGAGCGGGGTCATGCGAGCCTGATTTCCCCTCGGTTGCGCGCCGCACGCGGCGCGCAACCGAGGGGGGGAGGGGGCGGCCGGAACCTATGGCTGCGTACCGCTAAACGCGGCACTTGCCATAGGCTAACACCGGCGCGCCGCTAAACGCGGCGCCAACGCAGCTAACGCCGCTGGCCATCCGGGGACGGCCTGGCGGGGTGTTCATGATGGGGTGGGCGCTTTGAAAAGCGTCTCTTACAGGATGCCCAGGCCCGCCAGGAACACGGCCAGGATGCAGGCCGGAGCCACATAGCGCATGCAGAAGACGATGAAGCGCATCAGCACCATGCCGGCGCGGCTCTCCGGGGCAAGCTCGCTGCGCAGCACGCGACGGTCGAGAAACCAGCCCGCGAATATCGATATGAGCATGCCGCCCACGGGCAGGAACAGATTGGACGACACGTAGTCGAAGAGGTCGAAGAGCGTGAAGCCGAAGATGCGCATCCCGTTCAGGCAGCCGAACGACAGGGCGCACAGCGTGCCCAGCACCATGGCTATGCCTATGTTGAGCTGCGTGGCCGAGCGGCGCTTCATGCCCAGGCCGTCGATGAACCAGGCTATGGATATCTCGCTCATCGACACGGTGCTCGTGAGCGACGCTATGAACAGCAGCACGAAAAACAGCAGGCTCCACAGCTGCCCGAAGGGCATGTCGGCGAAGATGGCCGGCAGTACCTCAAACACCAGCTTGGGGCCGGCGGCAGGTTCCTGGCCGTAGGTGAACACGGCCGGAAAGATGATCACGCCCGCGAGAATGGCCACGAGGCTGTCGAGGCCGGCCGTGAGAAACGCTGTCTTCATCAGCGGCGTCTTGCGCGAGAAGTAGCTCGAATAGGTGAGTAGGCAGCCCAGGCCCAGGCTCAGCGAAAAGAAGGCCTGACCCATGGCGCTCACTACCACGCGCGGGGTGATTTCCGACAGGTCGGGCTTGAAAAGGAAGCGCAGGCCCTCGGACGCGCCCGGCATGAACAGCGAGCGGATGCAGAATGCCACGAGAATCACGAACAGCACCGGCATCAGCACGTTGCTGGTGCGCTCTATGCCTTTCTCCACGCCGCGGGTGAGCACGGCGTAGTTGCACGCCAGAAACAGCAGCGTCCACATGGCCGGCCGCCAGTTGCTCGAGGCGAAGGCGTCGAACTGCGTGTGCAGCGCTTCGGCCGTGTGTGCAGCGCCGAAGCCCGCAATGGAGCGGTAGATGTACTCCATGGTCCAGCCGGCCACCACGCTGTAGAAGCTCAGAATCAGGATGGACGCTCCGATGCCTATATAGCCAACGCAGCCCCACAGGCGGTTGCGCGACAGCTTGCCGAACGCCGTGCGCACGTCGGCCCCGGTGTGGCGCCCTATGGTAAACTCGGCGCACATCACGGGCACGCCTATAACGAATACAAACAGCAGGTTGAGCAGAATGAAGGCGGCGCCTCCGTGGGCTCCGGCCTCGTAGGGGAAGCGCCAGATATTGCCCAATCCCACGGCCGACCCCACGGTCACGGCCACCACGCCCAGGCGTGTGGCGAACTGGGCTCTGTTTTTTTGCGGCATAGTCTTTGCGGTTTACTTCTTGATGATACTCTTGAAGATGTTCATGTCTTCCTTTCGTTCCTCGGCGGTCTCGCCGTCCTCGCGGGTGCGGATATAGCGGGCGTAGTAGGCCAGCAGCAGGGTGGTGAGCGGCAGCGCTATAATCAGGCCTATGAAGCCCAGCAGCGTGCCCCACACCGATATGGACAGCAGGATGATGGCCGGGTTGAGCCCCATGGCGTGGCCCATGATGCGCGGCGTCAGCACCAGGTCCTGGATGCACTGCACCACCACATACACCACGATGCAGGCGCCGAAGATGTGCCAGAACTCCACCTGCGAGTCGAGCGAGCACACCACGCACAGCAGCGTCACCGGCACTATCGAGATGAGTTGCAGATAGGGCACCATGTTCAGTAGCCCTATGAACATGCCCAGCACGATGGCCATGGGCAGCCCCACGATGGCGAAGCCCACGCTGAACAGGATGCCCACGCACAGGGCCACCAGCGCCTGGCCGCGGAAGTAGTGGTTCATGCTGGTCTTGATGTCGTTGCCTATCGAGAACACGGCGTCGCGGTACTTCGGGGGCACCATGCGGCGCATGCCGCGCAGCAGGCGCTCGTAGTCGAGCATGATGAACACCACATACAGCACCACGCAGAACCAGTTGAAGGCTGCCAGCACAATCTCGAAGCCGCCGGCCAGCACGTCGGTGGCGTGGCCCAGTATCTCGTGCCAGTCTTGCCGCGTGAGCTGCGAGGCTATGAGCTTGAAGTCAATCTCGCGCCGGATGAAGTCGTGCACCCCCGCGGGAATGAAGGGGATGGAGGCCGAGTCGGAGGCGTAGTGGTTGAACAGCACGGCCATCTGCCGGGCCTCGGCCATGATGTCCGGCACCAGCAGCACACACACGGCCGTGGCCAGCAGAGCCACCTCGAAGAGGGTGAGGAAGATGGGCACGATGCGCTTTTTCAGCCGCAGGAGGCGGCGGTTGTACTGCACGAACGGCTCGAGCATGTAGGCTATCAGCCATGCCACCAGGAAGGGCAGCAGCACATCGCGCAGCACGTGCACCAGCCACAGCGCGCACAGAATCGCAATCACCGAGATGACCATGCGCACCACGCGGTCGAAGGTATAGGGTCGCTGTTCCGACATTTTTTAATCCTTAGAGTATAATTGTATCTTATTTTCGCACAAAGTTAACAATTTTTTATTAATTTTGCGTTGATTTATCCATTATTGCAATTATGAAAGAGAAAACCCAACAACTGCTCAACGACAAAGCATGGGCCAGGTGGACAGCTCTCGTGCTCATTGCATCGATGATGTTCTTCGCCTATATGTTTGTCGACGTGATGTCGCCCCTGAAATCGCTCCTCGACGAAAAGCTGCACTGGGACAGTGCCACTTTCGGCACCTATGCCGCCTCGGAGTATTTCCTGAATGTGTTCTTCTTCTTCCTCATCTTCGCCGGTATCATCCTCGACAAGATGGGAATACGCTTCACCGGTCTGCTTTCGGCGTCGCTCATGGTGATAGGCGCCGTGATCAAGCTCATAGGCGTGAGCACGTGGTTCGAGGGCACCGCTCTCTGCGCGTGGCTCGACAGCTGGTGGGTTTCCTTCCCCGGCAGTGCCAAGATGGCCTCGCTGGGCTTCATGATATTCGGCTGCGGAGCCGAAATGGCCGGCACCACGGTGTCGAAAGCCATCGCCAAGTGGTTTGAAGGCAAGGAAATGGCCCTGGCCATGGGCGTGGAGATGTCCATCGCCCGCCTCGGCGTCTTCGCCGTGATGTGGATTTCGCCCATGATTTCGGGCATGTTCGACCAGTCCATCGTGGCCCCCGTGGCATTCTGCACCGCCCTGCTGCTCATAGGCCTCATCAGCTACACCGTGTTTGTGTTCATGGACACGCGCCTCGACCGCGAGCTCGTGGCCGCCGGCAAGCGCAGCGAGCAGGCCGCTTCCGACGAAGAATTCCACATCTCCGACCTGGGCAAGATTTTCTCCAGCAAGATGTTCTGGCTCGTGGCCCTGCTGTGTGTGCTCTACTACAGCGGCATCTTCCCCTTCCAACGCTACGCCCCGAACTACGTGCAGGAAACCCTCGACGTGAGCGCCGAGACCGCTGCCCGCCTCTTCAGCGTGTTCCCCATCCTGGCCATGGTGCTCACCCCCTTCTTAGGTGCTTTCCTCGACTATCGCGGCAAGGGTGCTACGATGCTCATCGTGGGCGCCGTGATCATGACATGCTGCCACCTGGGCTTCGCCCTGCTGCTGCCGGTGTTCCCCAAGGTGTGGCTGGCAGTGACGCTCATTCTGGTGCTGGGCGTGTCGTTCTCGCTCGTGCCTGCCGCCCTGTGGCCCTCGGTGCCCAAGATCATCGACAGCAACATCCTGGGCTCGGCCTACTGCCTCATCTTCTGGATTCAGAACATAGGCCTCTGCCTCGTGCCTCTGCTCATCGGCGAAACCCTCGACGCCACCGGCGGCTACCGCGTGCCCATGCTCATCTTCGCATCCTTCGGCGTGCTGGCCATCGTGTTCGGCGTGTGGCTCAAGGTGCTCAACTCCCGCCACAACTATGGCCTGGAGGCGCCGAACGTGAAGAAGACTCCCGACGTGCTCACGGCCGAAGTGGAGAGTGCCGAACAATAATGTGGCTCTGAACGTTATACTTTTATGTTTTATAGCCCCTTGCGGGCAATCACCTAAATCTTTCCCCTTTTATGGCATACAAAATCATCGACATCGAGGGCATCGGCCCCGCCTACGCTGAAAAGCTCGAAGCTGCCGGCGTGAAGACCACCGACGACCTCCTCGACAAGGCCGACAACAAGAAAGGCCGTGAAAAACTCGCCGAAGAAACCGGCATCTCCGAAAAGCTCATCCTCAAGTGGGCCAACCATGCCGACCTCTTCCGCATCAAAGGCATTGCCGGACAGTTTGCCGAGCTGCTCGAGGCTGCCGGTGTAGACACCGTTAAGGAGCTGCGCCACCGCGTGCCCGCCAACCTCCACGCCAAGCTCGTTGAAACCAACGAAGCCCGCAACCTGTGCAACCGCGTTCCCTCCGAGGCCGAAATCGAAAAGATGGTAGCCCAGGCCAAGGAACTCGAGCCCCGCATGACCTACTAAACCTGCCCCACCACACAACACCGAAACGGCTGCGTGCACCCCACGCAGCCGTTTCTGCATCCCGCCCCCGCGCCCGAACGGAGAGATACAAAAAAACAAAAAGGCAAAAAGAAACAAAAGCCACCCGCGGCGTGGGATGCGTGTCATATTCCCCGCGCTAAGGTGCTTTTTGTTTATTTTTGCCTTTTTGTTTTTTTGTATCTTTTTATCGGAGCCGGAGACTATTAGCGGCGGGCGCGAAGGTAGAGCACCAGGGCCACGATGGAGTAGATCACGTTGGGGATCCACATGGCCACCAGGGGCGAGGTCATGCCCGAGAGGGCGAAGGTCTGCGTGATGGTCATGAACAGGATGTAGCTGAAACTGAGCACCAGGCCTATGCCGATGTTCACGCCCATGCCGCCCTTGACCTTGCGGCTCGACAGCGACATGCCTATCACCGTGAGGATGAAGGCGGCGGCCGTCATGGCGTAGCGCCGGTGGTATTCCACTTCAAAGCTGGCGATGTTGCCCACGCCGCGGCGGCGCTGGCCGTCGATATAGGCCGAGAGGTCCGGGGTGGTCATCTTTTCGTGGTCGGTGGAAGAAATGAGGAAGTCGCGGGGCTCGAAGGGGATGATGGTGTCGAGGTGCGAACCCTTGGTGATGATTTCGCGGTTTTCCTTGAACTCGCGTATCAGATAGTCGTTCACGCGCCAGTTGTAGAACGTGTCCCACACGATGCTCTGCGCCGTGAGGCGCGACCGCAGGCGCTTGTCCTCGTCGAAGCTCTCGAGCGAGAAGCGGGCGCCGGTCTTGGTGATGTTGTCGTAGCGGCTCATGTAGGCAATCTGCCCGGGCTGCACCATCAGCATGATGTTAGAGCCGTAGTCCACGCGCTTGTTCTTCACGTAGGTGTTGGTGTACTCGATGCGCTTGATATTGGCCGGCGGGATTATATAGGCATCGAGCACGAAGGTGGCGGCGGCAATCACGGCCGCGGCCACCATGTAGGGCCGCATCAGCCGCCCGAAGCTCATGCCCGTGGAGAGCATGGCTATGATCTCGCTGTTGTCGGCCAGCTTGGAGGTGAAGAATATCACCGCAATGAAAGTGAACAGCGGCGCAAACTGGTTGGCGAAATACGGCAGGAAGTTCACGTAGTAGTCCAGCACGGTGGCGCGCAGCGGCGCCTTCAGGAAGGCGTCGAACTTCTCGTTGATGTCGAACATCACCACGATGGCCAGCAGCAGCACGATGGCGAAGACATACGTGCCCAGGAACTTGCGTATGATATATCTGTCGAGAATCTTGAACATCAGAGTCGTCGCATTACTCGTTGCACCATCTCGCTCTTCCATGCCGGGAAGTCGCCCTCCAGGATGTGGCGGCGGGCCTCGCCCACGAGCCACAGGTAGAAGGCCAGGTTGTGGATGCTGGCTATCTGCATGGCCAGCAGTTCGTCGGCTATGAACAGGTGGCGCACGTAGGCCTTGCTGTACACGCGGTCCACCTCGGCCGGTCCGTCTTCCTGCAGGGGCGAGAAGTCGTCGGCCCACTTCTTGTTGCGCATGTTCATGGTGCCGTGGGCCGTGAAGAGCATGCCGTTGCGGGCGTTGCGCGTGGGCATCACGCAGTCCATCATGTCCACGCCGCGGTCGATGGCCTCGAGGATGTTGGCCGGGGTGCCCACGCCCATGAGGTAGCGGGGGCGGTCGGCCGGCAGGATGTCGTTCACCACCTCTATCATCTCGTACATCACCTCCGTGGGCTCGCCCACGGCCAGGCCGCCTATGGCGTAGCCCTCGGCGCCCAGGCCGGCGGCGTGGCGCGCGGCCTCGCGGCGCAGGTCGGGATAGGTGCAGCCCTGCACTATGGGGAAGAACGTCTGCGAGTGGCCGTAGAGCGGCTCGGTGTCGCAGAAGTGTTTCCAGCCTCGTTCCAGCCAGCGCTGCGTCAGGGCCAGCGAGCGGCGGGCGTAGTCGCGGTCGGCATCGCCGGGCGTGCACTCGTCCAGCGCCATCATGATGTCGGAGCCTATGATGCGTTGCGTGTCCACCACGTTTTCGGGCGTGAACAGGTGTCGCGAGCCGTCGATGTGGCTGCGGAAGTGGGCGCCCTCTTCGGTGAGCTTGCGGCGGTCGCTCAGCGAGAACACCTGGAAGCCGCCGCTGTCGGTAAGTATCGGGCGCTCCCAGCCGTTGAACTTGTGCAGGCCGCCGGCGCGGCGGATTATGTCCATGCCCGGGCGGAGATACAGGTGGTAGGTGTTGCCCAGGATTATCTGGGCCTTCACCTGCTCGCGCATCTCGCTCATGTGCACGCCTTTGATGGCCCCCTGGGTGCCCACGGGCATGAAAATGGGCGTCAGGATGCGTCCGTGGTCGGTGGTGATTTCCCCGGCACGCGCATTGGTGCCGGGGCATGTGGCCTGTAGCTTGAAATCCATTATTTAAGGGCGGAGTAGTCGCGGGAATAGCGCAGCATCTGATCGGCGTAGCCCTCGCTGTAGTCAACCTTCACGTCCACGATCTCGTCGCCGTCCATCACGGGGGTGTACACGGGGTTGACGAAGCCGCGGTAGGGCGGGATGTCGAGGGCGGCATAGCGCTCTATCACCTCGCTGTGCAGCTCGGGGTCGATCTTCACGGCATACTGCTCCACGAGCTTGCGGCCGGCCTCGTAGTCGCCCGTGCTGCGGATGCGCTGCACCTCGGCCAGCAGCTCGCCGAAGAGGCCGCGCAGGGCCTCATAGTCGTTGATTTTCACGAAGGTCTTGCCGTCGCGCTTCACCAGCTCTATAACGCCGGCGTCCTTGCCGTGCTCGTAGGCCCACTCGGCTATGAGCTTGCGGTTGCGCATGTGGGCTTCCTCCACGTCCTTGCCGGGCTCTATGCGGTTGAGCTGCGTGAGCATTCCGTTGAGGATGTACTTGTAGTACTCGGCCTTGTAGGCGTCAGGATTGTCCAGCAGGCCTATCTCCAGCAGCTTGGGGTCGGCCAGGTAGTAGAGGGCGAAGAGGTCGGCGCGGGCTTCCTCCAGGGTGGAGCCGTGGGCCTTCAGGGCGTCGGGGTCCACGCCGGGCAGCAGGCGGCCGCTGCCGTGGCCCAGGCACTCGTGCAGGTCGGTGTGCAGGTTGTCGGTGATGAACAGGTAGTCTTCCAGCAGCTTGCGCGTGGGCTCGTCTATCACGAATTCCTCGTTGAAGCCGTTGCCGTGGCTGGCGGCGTCGTAGGCGGCGGTGATGTTTTCGATGGTCACGCTCTTGGAGCCGTGGGCGGCGCGTATCCAGTTGGCGTTGGGCAGGTTGATGCCTATGGGGGTGGCGGGATAGGAGTCGCCGGCCAGGATGGCGGCGGTGATCACTTTGGCCGATACGCCCTTCACCTTGTCTTTCTTGAAGGCGGCGTCGACGGGCGAGTGGTCTTCAAACCACTGCGCGTTGGCGCTCAGGCTCTCGGTGCGGCGGCTGGCCGGAATGTTCTTGAAGTTGACGATGCTCTCCCAGGCGCCGGTCATGCCCAGGGGGTCGCCATAACTCTCGATGAAACCGTTGATGAAATCGACCTGCGAGGCCGTGTCCTCGGCCCAGGCTATGGAGTAGTCGTCGAAGGTCTTGAGGTCGCCAGTGGTGTAGAATTCCACCAGCTTGTCGATGATGTTGCGCTGGGCGTCGTTCTCGGCATAGGCGCGGGCCTTGTTCAGGTTTTCAACGATCTTCTCGATGGCGGGCGAGTAGAGGCCGCCTATCTTGTACACCTGCTCCACCACCTTGCCCCGGGCGTCCTTGGCCAGGCGGCTGTTCAGGCCGTACGACACCGGCGTGGCGTCGTTCGGGTCTTTCAGGGCGGCGTAGTAGGCCTCCACCTCGGCCTGCGTCAGGCCGGGGCCATAGAGGTTGCAGGCCGATGTGGCCACCAGGTCGGCGTTATCGGCCTGGTTCACGCGCTTGGCCAGATACTCGGGGTCGAACACCACGCGGGTGAGCTCGGCGCGGCTGTCGGCGTCGACGCCCGTGCGGTCGAGCTGCGCGGCGAAGAACTCCTCGGAAAATTCCGGCACGAACTTGTCCATCGAGTAGTGGTGGTGGATGCCGTTGCCGAACCACACCTGCTTCATGTACTTCTCGAAGCCCTGCCAGTCGGCCGAGTTGCGGTCGCCGTCGTAGGTGGTGTAGATGCCTTCAAGCACGCGGCGCAGGGGCAGGTTCACGGCGCAGTTCTGGTCCCACATGATGTCGCGGCCCCAGAGGGCGGCCTCCGTGAGGTAGTAGACGAAAGCCTTCTGCTGCACCGTCAGGCTGTCGAAATCCGGCACCTGATAGTGGAGCACCTCGATGTCGCCGAAGCGGTCGGCATGAAAATCAAAATCGGCCGCAGGAGCTGCGTTTTCTTTATGGCATGAAGACGCCATCAAGCCAAGAGCAAGGGCTGTCATGGGAATGAAATTTTTCATATATTTAAGTTGTTATTTTATTCAACGTAGAGGACGAGGCCCTTGAGGTATTCGCCTTCGGGGTGGTAGATGCTCACGGGGTGGTCGGCGGGCTGGGTGAGCTGGTGGAGGATGCGCACGCGGCGGCGGCTCTGGGCGGCGGCGGAGAACACGGCCACGCGGAACTGCTCGCGGCTCACGGCCTGGGAGCACGAGAAGGTGAAGAGGATGCCGCCGGGGGCTATCTTCTCGAAGGCGCGGGCGTTGAGGCGGCGGTAGCCCTGCAGGGCGTTGTGCAGGGCGCTGCGGTGCTTGGCGAAGGCCGGCGGGTCGAGCACTATCAGGTCGTAGGCGCCGCGCTCCATGGCGTCGAGGTGCTTGAAGGCGTCTTCGGCCACGGCGCGGTGGCGCGTGTCGCTGTCAGGGAAGTTGAGCTTCACGTTGGCCTCGGTGAGGGCCACGGCCTTGGCCGAGGAGTCGACCGACACCACCTCGGTGGCGCCCCCGGCCAGGGCATAGACGGAGAAGCCGCCCGTGTAGCAGAACATGTTGAGCACGCGGCGCCCGGCGGCCAGCCGCCCCAGCAGGGCTCGGTTGTCGCGCTGGTCCACGAAAAAGCCGGTTTTCTGGCCGCGCAGCCAGTCGATGTGGAATTTCAGGCCGTTTTCGGTGGCCACGTTGCCGCTGTAGCTGCCTATGATATAGTCGTTCTGGGGGTCGAGTCGTGCCTTGAAGGGCAGGGTGGTCTCGCTCTTGTAGTAGACGTTGGCGATGCCGGCGCCGGGCAGGCGGGTGAGCTCGCGGGCTATGATGTCGCGGGCAAAGTGCATGCCGGGCGAGTGGGCCTGCAGCACGGCGGTGTCGCCGTAGACGTCCACCACGAGGCCGGGCAGGAAGTCGCCCTCGCCGTGCACCAGGCGGAAAGCGGTGTTGTCGGGCCGCTGAAGGCCCAGGGCCAGGCGCAGGCGATAGGCGTCGGCCAGGCGGCCGGCGTAGAAGGCGTCGTCGATGGGGGTGTCGGCGAAGTCGAGCATGCGCACGGCTATGCTGCCTATCTGGAAGTGTCCCACGCCTATGAGGCGGCCGTCGGCGGCCTCGACGCGCACCACGGTGCCCTCGTCGATGTCGCGGGGCATCTCGGTGAGCGCCCCGGAGAACACCCAGGGGTGCAGCCTGTCGAGCGATTCTTCTTTGCCGCGGCGCAGCCGCAGGGTGGGGAGTGTGGCGGTTTGGTTCATTTTATGAGGAAGCGGAAGATGTCGTTGGCGTTGGCGTAGATGAGCAGCAGGAAGAGGAATCCCATGCCTATCATGTTGGCTATCTCGAGGAAGCGCTCGCTGGGCTTGCGGCGCGTCACTATCTCCACCAGCAGGAACAGAGTGTAGCCGCCGTCGAGCGCCGGGATGGGGATGATGTTCATGAAGGCGAGTATCACGCTCAGGAAGGCCGTGATCTGCCAGAAGGAGTACCAGTCCCACTTCTCGGGGAAGAGGCTGCCCAGGGTGCCGAAGCCGCCCACGCTCTGGGCGCCTTCCTTGCTGAACACCAGCTTGAGCGACGACACGTAGCTGCCCAGCTGGGCGGTGCCGAGCTGCCAGCCGCGGGGCAGGGCGCCCAGCAGGCTGTAGTGCACTTCCTCGACCTGGAAAATGTCGTTGGGGCTGCGCAGCTGGATGCCTATCTTGCCGTCGTCGTTGATGTGCACGGGGCCGGCCTGCATGGTGCGGCCGTCGCGCACCACCGTGAAGTGGGCGGTCTGTCCCTTGCGGGCGGCCAGCGCGGGCATGAACTCGGTCATGGTGGGGGTGGCCTGTGCGCCCACGGCCACTATGCGGTCGCCCTCCAGCAGGCCGCCGGCAATGGCACCCTCGCCGGGCATCAGGCGGTCGATATAGACGGGCACACGCATGGCCATGAAGCCTTTGTTGCTCTTGGCCAGGGAGTGTATGAGCTCGTCAGGGATGTCGATCTCGACGGTGTCGGTGCCGTCGCGCAGCACGCCCACGCGGGCGCCGGGCTGCACCATGTCCCAGCGCTGCGATGCGTCCAGGGCGTTGAAGGGGCGGCCGTCGAGCGAGAGCAGCCGGTCGCCGTCGCGGAATCCGGCCCGGTGCATCTCCTCGGAGAAGTCGAGGCCCTCGGTCATGGCCTGATAGGGCACCACGCGGTCGCCCCAGTGGAAGGCGATGCCGGCGTAGATCACGATGGCCAGGAGGAAGTTGAGGAGCACGCCGGCCACCATCACGAGCAGGCGCTTCCAGGCTGCCTTGCTGCGGAATTCCCAGGGCTGGGGCTCGCTGGCCAGGTCTTTGCTGCTCTTGGTCTCGTCCACCATGCCGGCGATGTCGCAGTAGCCGCCCAGGGGCAGCCAGCCCAGGCCGTAGATGGTGTCGCGCCACGTGGGAGCGGCGCCGGGAGCGGCGGGGTGGGGACGGCCCACGCGCAGGGTCTTGAGGGCGGTGTCGGTCTCCACGCCGTCGTGCTTGCGCGAGTAGGCGATGATCTGCAGCGTGCCCTGGCGGGGGTTGTATTTAAGCAGCGAGAACCACGGGTTGAAGAACAGGTAGAAACGGTTGACCTTGATGCCGAACATGCGGGCGAAAATGTAGTGGCCGAACTCGTGGATGGTCACGAGTATCACCAGTGCTACAATCAGTTGCAAGGCCTTGAAGAAGAATGATTCCACTGTGATTGCGTGTGTTTATTTTCTGTGGGTTGATATTTCAGATACTTTTTCGGCGGCTATGGCGCGGGCTTCGAGATTCGACGCCACATAGTCCGGATACTCCGGATGCTCCACCGCGGTGGCGCGCTCCAGCGTGGTGGCGATCACGTCGTAGACGTCGTAGAAACCGATGGCGTCGCGCAGGAAGGCGGCCACGGCTATCTCGTTGGCGGCGTTGATGACACACGCGGCGTTGCCGCCGCGGCGCATGGCGGTGTCGGCCAGCGAGAGGCATGGGAAGCGCTGCGGGTCGGGCTGCTCGAAGGTGAGGCAGCTCAGCTGCTCGGGGCGCAGGGGTGTCTCGGCGCCTTCGAGGCGATGGGCGCAGCCCAGGGCGTAGGCGATGGGCAGACGCATGTCCGGCACGCCCAGCTGGGCTTTCATGCCGCCGTCGGTGAACTCCACCATGGAGTGGATTATGCTCTGGGGGTGCACGATGGCCGTGATGCGCTCGGGCTCCATGCCGAAGAGCCAGCGTGCCTCGATGATTTCAAAGGCTTTGTTCATCATCGTGGCGGAGTCAATGGTGATTTTGGCGCCCATGTCCCAGTTCGGGTGCTTGAGGGCGTCGGCGGCGCGGGCGCCGGCTATGCGCTCGCGGCTCCAGGTGCGGAAGGGGCCGCCGGAGGCGGTGATCACCAGGCGCTTCACCGTGGCGGGGTCTTCGCCGGCGAGGCACTGGTAGATGGCGGAGTGCTCCGAGTCGACGGGATAGACGCGCGAGGGCGACTCCTGCAGCAGGCGGGTGATGAGGTCGCCGGCCACCACGAGGGTCTCCTTGTTGGCCAGCGCTATGTCTTTGCCGGCACGGATGGCGCGGATGGTGGGCTCGAGGCCGCTGTAGCCCACGGTGGCGGTCACCACCATGTCCACCTCGGGCAGCTCGGCTGCATGGGCCACGGCTTCGGCCCCGGCGGCTGTGGCTATGCCCAGCGGCTCGAGGGCCTCGCGGAGGCGGCCGTAGGCGCTCTCGTCGGCTATCACGGCGAGCTGCGGACGGTGGCGGCGCGCCAGCTCGATGAGGTCGTCGACCCTGCGGCCGGCGGCGAGCACCGTGGCGCGGTAGAGCTCGGGATGGCGCCCTATGATGTCGAGTGTCTGGGTGCCTATGGAGCCGGTGCAGCCCAGGACGGCTATGTTTTTCGGTGAATTCACTGTCGGTGTCATGTTTTAACATGCAAAGTTACGAAAAATTGCCGAAAAATCAGAGCTGCATCCGGCGAATGAGCGATAAAGTGTGAAAAATCAGCAGATTATTGCGGGCAAAACTCGCGCAGAGGCGCAGAAAAATAATGTAATAGGCTGAATAATAGTGTTCTGAATATATAAGTCACTGCGGCAACTATAGAACAAACAAGGTGCTGAAGCCACGTGCGCAGCCATAGGCTAACTCCGGCGCACCGCTAAACGCGGCGCAGACGCGGCTAACGCCGCTGGCCATGCACAGTGGGATACTTTTGCATTTTACCGCACGGTTTGCCGTCCATCGCCGCGGGACACCTCGGCCCCCCGGCCCTTCCATCCCGCTCTCTCCCCATTATGATATAGGGCAACGCTCTATCGGGGTGCTTTGCGCGAGGCTCCTACTTCGGCAACCTGTCTATTTCACGGCCACGACGTGCATTTCGCAGTTCTTGCAGTCGAAATCGAGGTGGTAGTTTATGCCCGGGGCGCGCAGATAAAGCGGCGAGGGCAGACGGTCGCCGCGGCCGTCGCGCAGGCACGCGCCCAACTCGCGGCGCAGGCAGTAGCGGGTGGTCATCACGCGAGTGTCTCCGGCAGGCTTCTCCACCTCCACGGCGCGCTGCGCCACTGTGGCCCCGGCGCGGGTGTAGAACCCGGCCGCCAGACTGTTGGCAACGTTGTCGTGGTAGCTCGTGGCAGTGCCGGCGAGGTAGCCGGCAGGCAGCTCGGCGCGCCTGCGCAGGTCGAAGGGATAGGCCGCGTGCCACGCCCGGTCGAGGGCTTCGATGGCCTGGCGACGCAGGGCCGTGAGCTCGCTGGCAGGCACGAAGGTGTCGGCCAGGCGGTCGTCGAGCGTGTCGAGGCGGTAGATGGTGCCGCCCAATTTTTCGAGCACGCGGCGGCGCGCTGCCTGCTGGGGCGTCGTGGCTGGCTGAAGGACTGCGTCGCGGCAGGTTTCGGCCATGCAGCCGCGCTCGTCGGTGATGCGCAGGGCCAGGCGGCCGTTGCCGGCGCGGCGCAGCTCGATGTGCAGCCCTATGGTGCGCCGCGGGCGGGCGCCAGTGGCGCGGTCGATGTATTCTTTGTCGGAGTTGCGGAACAGGCGCGTGCCGGCGGGGATGTCCACGTCGGTGGCGGCGTAGAGCCGGCTGCCTTCCACCTTGTTGAGCCTGAAACCGTTGTAGCGGCCGGCGGCGTCGAAGTAGCCCAGGCCGTCGCCATTGGCAAGCGCGGTGGTAAGCTTGGCCTCTATCACGCGCCCGCGGCAGCTGCGCACGGTGCCCACGGGCAGCCCGGTGTTCTTGGGCGAGGCCAGCGAGGCTATGGCGCCCGGAGAGCGGCGCGGAGTGTTGAGGAAATATGATGTGTAACCACGGTTGAACACCCGCGCCGGATCCGGCGCAAATCCGGCGTCGGCACGCCCGTAAGACGCGCGCACGTAGCGCCCGTCGCCGGCAGCCACCACGCGGTCGAGGGCGGAGGAGTAGGCGGCCACGACGCTGCGCACGTAGGCCGCATCTTTCAGGCGCCCCTCTATCTTGAACGACGAGATGCCGGCATCGGCCATATCGGCAAGCAGGTCTATGCGGTTCATGTCGCGCAGCGACAGGTAGTGACGCTCGGGCGCCAGGTCGCGGCCTTCGGCATCGGTGAGGCGATAGGGCAGGCGGCACATCTGCGGGCACTCGCCGCGGTTGGCGCTCCGGCCTGTGGCCAGGTATCCCGCCTGGCAGTCGCCGCTGTAGCTCACGCACAGCGCCCCGTGCACGAAGGCCTCGAGCGGCACGGTGGTGGCGGCGCGCACTGCCCGGATTTCGTCGAGGGTGAGTTCGCGGGCGAGCACAAGCTGCGAGAAGCCTGCCGCTTCGAGCATGGCCGCGCGCCCGGGGGTGCGGATGTCGCACTGCGTACTGGCGTGCAGGGCGATGGGCGGCAGGTCCATCTCCAGGTAGGCCATGTCCTGCACTATCAGGGCGTCGACGCCGGCGCGGTAGAGCTCGTGCACCATGCCGCGGGCGCGGGCGAGCTCGTCGTCGTAGAGAATCGTGTTCATGGTCACGTACACGCGGGCGCCGAAGCGGTGGGCCGTCTCCACCACGCGGGCAATGTCGGCCACGGTGTTGCCGGCTGCTGCGCGCGCCCCGAAGGCCGGGGCTCCCATATACACGGCATCGGCGCCGCACAGCAGGGCGTCGATGGCTATGTCGGCGTTGCGCGCCGGCGCGAGCAGTTCGAGACGGGCAGGTTTCATATCAGGCTATCGAGCAGGGTGAAGGCTTCGGCGCGCGAAGCATCGGTGAGAGCGGGGTCGTGGGCGTCGCTGTTCACCACCACGGGCACGCCGGCGCGCAGCAGCTGCTCCCACCAGCGGGTGGCGGGGAAGAAACGCCCGCGGCGCGCGTAGGCCTTGGTGTTGATTTCGGCCGTGAGGCCGGAGGCGGCGATGGCGTCGACCACGCGGGCGATGTGGCGGCCGTACCACGGCTCGTCTTCGATACCCGGCTGCACGAACGAGGCGTTGAGGCCTATCTTGTCGAAGTGGCCCACGATGTCGAGGCCACCGGCTTCGATCATGGCCAGGGTCTGGCTGAAAAAGGTGTCGACCACGTAGCGCAGGTCGCCGTGAAACTCGCCGGCCACGTAGCCTGCAAACCGCTCGGCGGGGCCGTCGGTGTCGACATATCGGCCATCCTGCGAGGGCACGAAGTGCACGCTGCCTATCACGTAGTCGAGCCCGTAGGCCTGCACGGCAGGCGATGCCGGGCCCCATTGCGGGCCCAGATAGTCCACCTCCATGGCTTTGTACAGCCTGATGCGGCCGGCATGGAGTGCCTGCAGGCGGTCCACCTCGGCAAGAAACGGAGCCACGTCGGCCTCGCTCATGTTGCACGGCGAGGGGATGGGCAGCGGGCTGTGGGGAGAAAAGCCGTAATGGGTGAGGCCGGCGGCCAGGGCGCCCTCCACCATGTCGCTCATGGGCGCATGGCCGTCGCAGAACTGCGTGTGGCTGTGCAGGTTGTAGCGGCGGGTGGGGCGCAGCTCGGCGGCTATTTCCGGGTAGCGGCTCATGCGGCGTCGGGCTCGAGGGTGGATTTTGCGCGCGACACCATGCGGGCGAAGGCCGCCGTGCACAGGGCAGTGAAGCCCAGGGCAACGCCCACGGCCATGGTCCAGTCCATGCCGAAGCCCTCGGGGGTGGGGGCGTAGAGGATGTAGCACACGCACACGGTGGTCATGAACATGGCAGGAATCATCGTCAGGGCATAGGCGCGGCCGTGGCGGTAGAGCCATGCCGTGGCGGCCCAGAGGGTGAACACGGCAAGCGTCTGGTTGCTCCACGCGAAGTAGCGCCACAGCACGTTGAAGTCTATCATCATCACGCCGGCGGTGAGGGCAAAGATGGGGAGCGACACGGCCAGGCGCTTCACTATGGGTTTCTGGTCGACGTGCAGGAAGTCGGCGGCTATCAGGCGCGCCGAGCGCAGGGCGGTGTCGCCGGTGGTGATGGGCGCGGCCACCACGCCCAGGATGGCGAGGATGCCGCCGAAGGTGCCCAGCCATTGCAGCGAGATGTCGTGCACGAGCTCGCCTGCGCTGTTGCCGTGGGCGGCCATGTAGTCGCGCAGGCCGTCGTAGCCGCCGGTGAACGCGATGGCTGCGGCTGCCCAAATCAGGGCCACCAGGCCCTCGGCCACCATGGCGCCGTAGAACACCGGGCGCGCCAGGCGCTCGTTCTTGAGGCAGCGCGCCATCATGGGGCTCTGTGTGGCGTGAAAACCGCTGATGGCGCCGCAGGCGATGCTCACGAACATCATGGGGAAGATGGGGTGGGCGTCGTCGGTGAAACGGCTGCCCAGGCCGTTCTCAAATCCGGCGGGGATAGTGTTGTGGCCGAAGAGCAGCACTCCCAGCAATCCGGCGGCCATGAACAGCAGCGCGAAGCCGAACACGGGGTAGAAGCGCGCTATCAGCTTGTCCACGGGCAGCAGCGTGGCCAGGATGTAGTAGAGAAATATGATGCCTATCCAGAAAGCGGTGGTGAGGACATCGGGCGTCATGGATGCGAGCAGACCCGCGGGCGTGAGCACGAACACGGCGCCCACCAGTATCAGCAGTATCATGGAGAAGGCGCGCATGAGCTGCTTGATGCCGCCGCCCAACTGGCGCCCTACAATCTCCGGCAGCGATTCACCGCCGGAGCGGATGCTCATCATGGCCGATATGAAATCGTGAACGGCACCGGCGAAAATGGTGCCGAAAACTATCCAGATGAATGCCGCCGGACCGAACATTATGCCCATGATGGCGCCGAAGATGGGGCCCAGGCCGGCTATGTTGAGAAACTGGATGAGGAACACGCGCCACGTGGGCAGAGGCATGAAGTCGACGTCGTCGCGCATGGTCTCGGCCGGCATCTTGCGCGAGGGGTCGACGCCGAACACCCGCTCGGCCACGGCTCCGTAGATGATGTAGCCCACTATCAGTGTGGCCAGTGCTATGAGAAATGATGTCATGTGATAATGAATTGAAGAGAGTTTATCGTTTTTCGAGGCGCACCACCTTGCGCAGGGCCGCAGCGCGCCGTGCACGTGCCTTTTCCAGGTCGGCCTCCAGGGCTGTGATGCGGCGCCCGAAGGCTTTGTTGCCGCTGCGGTATTTGTCGCGTAGGTTGTCGAGGTCGGCGCTTATGGCCGCGATCTCGTCGTCGATGCTCAGCACGTTTTCCATTGCCCGGCGTGCCTCGCCGTTGCGGAAGTCGGCCGGCGACGTGCACACGCTGCCGTCGCTCAGCACCACGGCGAAACTGCGGGTGTCGCCCGGCTCCCCGGTGCTCTCGGCGGCCAGCGAGTTGATGCGCCGGCGCAGGCTGTCGTAGTCCTTGCCAGGCTCCTGCGTGGCTGCGATGGAGCTCACGCGGGCGCGTTCGGCCAGGTCGGGTGCGTCGGGGTCGACATTCACGCGCATGGCCGAGGGCACGAAGGTGTGCACCGTCACTTTCCCCTCCGGCGCGTTGCGGTCGGTGGCCCACCATCCCAGACCTGCCTCCTCGTCGATGGCCAGCATGTAGTCGTTGGCGGGCGAGTTGAAGGGCATACCCATGTTCTGGGGCTGCAGATAGTCGCCGCTGTCGGTGCGACGCGTCATGTATATGTCGTAGCCGCCCAGGCTCGAGGGGCTTTCGGCCGCGTAGTACAGCGTGATGCCGTCGGGCATCAGGAAGGGAAAGGACATGGCCAGGGCTTCGCCGTCGATGTCCAAGGCCTTGACGTTGTCGAGGGTGCCGTCGTCGAGTATTCCGGCTTCCATCAGCCTCACGGCGCCGCTGTCGGCAGCTGCCCATAGAATCTCGCGGCCACACTGGGGCCTGAACACGACTTCGGCGCCGTCCACTCCCGCGGCGCGCCCGGTGGTTATCGAGCCGGCCCCCGGCGACAGACGGTAGTGGGCGAAGAAATCCTGCTTGTCCACACAGATAGAGTCGATTATCTCGATTTTCTCCACGCGGTCCATCATGTTGCGCATGGCTATCGACAGCTCCCGGAGCTCTTCGAGCCGGTCGGGGATGGCGGCCTTGCGGTTTTTGCGCAGGGCTGTCTCCCACTTGTCGAGGTGCTCGGCGGCATCGTCCGGGCGATAGTCGGCAATCGCTATCTCGGCCAGCAGGCGCGAAGCGTCGGCCACGCCGCGCGATTCCGCCGCGGCCAGCGGAGCGGCAGCCTCGCCGTTGCGGTCCATGGCCGCCAGCGTGGCTCCGAAATAATATGCGATGTTGCCGTCGCGCGGCGTCTTTTTGTGCAGCGACTCCAGCAGGGGGAGGGCCTCCTCATACTGGCCGTCGAGATAGAGCCGCTTGGCGTTGTCTATGGGGGCGGCTGTCGCGCCGAGCGCAAGCAAGAGCGCCGCGGCAGCCGGAATCAGCTTTCTAAACATATAATAATGTGGTTTGAACTGCAAAATTAGTCATTTTCCCGCAAATCTCCCCACTTTTCCGCCCAAAGAATGCACTTCATCAGTCGGTTTGCTCGTAATAATATGAATAGTCGATACCTTTCATGAAGGTTTCCCTGTCATGGATTTTATCTGTAAGGGCATTGTGCAGCAATCGCTTCAGCACTGCAGAGTTTACCGGACTCAATCGCATGGCGTCCATGTAAGTGGTCTTGTCTATCTTACTCCAGTCCACGCACTTCTTCAGAGACCGTTTCAGCATCATGTCCAGCCAGATGCGTGTGCTGCGTCCATTACCCTCCATAAAAGGGTGTGCGATATTCATTTCTACATATTTATCCACAATCTCGTCGAATGTTACGTCCGGCATTTTCTCGATTTGAGCGAGCGTTGGCCCAAGAAACCGGGCTACAGCAAATTGAAACCCATCCTTGGAAATGTTCTTCTGCCTTATCCTTCCTGCGAAGTCATACAATCCCCCGAAAAGGAAGCCATGTATCTGCTGCAGCCCGCGTGAAGTTCCCACTTCAATGCTGTCCATGAGGGAACTGTCCCACAGTTGATATGCTTTTTCCCGGCTCTTGCTGTCAATCTCGTCTTCGCCGGCAATGAACCATCGGGAAAAGGCTACAGCCTGTCGGCCGGGTGTGGCCTCAACAAGGTTAAGTATTTCATTTTGAGGCAGGCAGTCGGTTAAGTAGCGCTTTCCGTCGGCTCCTGGCATTTTCAGTTGGTTACATTTTGTAACCAACTGGTTGCCTTCTTTGCTAAGACGGTGTTTAAGAACCTTCCAGTAATTGCGCGGATCTATACTCCCTGTAATCGCACCAATCACATCAACAACAGAAAACAGCCAGCACTGCTGCACATCATCCCAGGCTGCACGAACTTCCTTGTCGTTAAAAAAGCGAATAGAGATTTTATTTTGCGGATTGGCCGTTTTCATGTATAAATTATATGACCCCGGCAACCGATGCCGGACATTACAAAGATAATGATTTTCCACCACATGGCCAAATCTCGCCTTAGTTTTCTCGCCTATTCAATCTCGGCTTGTCCTTTCAGTTGGTTACAGGTTGTAATCAACTGGGTTTTTCTTGCCCGGGAGGGGTGAGGACTATATATTATAGTGGCGCGATTGTGTGTATGTGGCATAATTTGGTTATATTTGCACAAAATTTGTATTTATGAGACGTTTTTTTGCGATATTGGCTTTGTGCTGTGGGGTGGCGTCGGCCGCCGCGACAGCCCGCGAAGTTATAAAACTCGACCGCGACTGGGAGTTTGCTCTCGGCGATGCTTCTTCTCCCGAGCGGGATTTCGGAAACGCCACAGAGTATTTTACATACGTGACCAAAGCGGCCTCGGTTCATAACGAGGGCCCGTATTCGCCTCAATACAAGACCACTGGCCCCGACTCGGCACGCTGGAGCCGCGTCGACTTGCCTCACGACTGGGTGGTGGGTCTGCCTTTCGACAGCACGGCCAGCCACAGCCATGGCTACAAGACCGTGGGCTGGCAGTGGCCGGCAAACAGCGTGGGCTGGTATCGCAAGACTTTCGATGTGGACAGCGCCGACATGGGCCGCCACATCTACGTTCAGCTCGACGGCGTGTTCCGCGACAGCAAGGTGTGGCTCAACGGTTTCTATCTCGGCCATGAGCCCAGCGGCTATACCACCCGCACCTACGACATCACCGACTATATTAACTACGGCGGCGAAAACCTCCTCACGGTGCGCGCCGATGCTTCCGTCGAGGAAGGCTGGTTCTACGAGGGTGGCGGCATCTACCGCCATGTGTGGCTGGTGAAGACTTCGCCGGTGCATGTAGAGCCCTTCGGCATTTCCACTGCCGTGGAGATGGACGAGAAAGACCACTCACGCGCCCGCCTGCACGTGGGCACCGAGCTGCGCAACGACTCGCACGAAGAACAGGCCACGGCCTCTCTGCGCCACACCCTGCGCGATGCATCAGGCAATGTAGCCGCCCGGGTGGTTACGCCCGCCGCGGCCGTGCCCCTCAAGGACGTGGCTGTCGTGCAGGCATCTCTTGATGTAGAAAAACCCACGCTCTGGGACGTGGATTCACCCCGTCTCTACTCGCTTTCCACTGAGGTGCTCGGCCCGGACGGCGCGGTGCTCGACGAGGTCGTAACGCCCGTGGGCTTCCGCACCATCCGTTTCGATGCCGACAGCGGCTTCATCCTCAATGGCAGGCGTGTGCCCCTCAAGGGCGTGAACATGCATCAAGACCATGCCGGAGTGGGCGCAGCCATCCCCGACGCCCTCCAGGCCTATAGGCTGAGGGAACTCAAGAAGATGGGCGTAAACGCCTACCGCGCCAGCCACAACCCCTCCACGCCGCAGCTGCTCGACGCCTGCGACAGTCTGGGCATACTCGTGATAGCCGAGAACCGCCTCATGGGCATCAACGACGAGCACATCGCCGCCCTGGAGCGCATGATTCGCCGCGACCGCAACCATCCTTCCATCATTGCATGGAGCGTGGGCAACGAAGAGTGGGGCCTCGAGTGGAGCCCCAAGGGCGAGCGCGTCGTGGCCACCATGCGCGACCACGTGCACCGCATCGACCCCACGCGCCCGGCCACTGCCGCAACCAGCAGCGGCCCCGCTACAATTCTCCACGCCGATGTGGCCGGTTATAACTACGTGACCCAGAATCCCATCGACGAAAACCGCGAGCGCTTCCCCGGCCGTAAAGCCCTGGGTTCCGAGGAAACATCCGGCGCAGGCACTCGCGGCATCTACGCCACCGATACCGTGGCCGGACGCATGGAAGCCCTCAACCGCCGGCCCGACCGCGACGGCACCCTCAACCGCATCGAGCGGGGCATGAAGTTCTATGCCGAGCGACCCTGGCTCGCCGGAGTGTTCTTCTGGACCGGCTTCGACTACCGGGGCGAGCCGAACCCCATGAAATTCCCCTCCACGGGCTCGGAATTCGGACTGCTCGACTATTGCGGTTTCCCGAAGGATGAGGCATATTATGTAAAGGCCGCCTGGACCGACGAACCCGTGCTGCACCTGCTGCCCCACTGGAACCTCGAAGGCTGCGAGGGCGACAGCGTGGCCGTGTGGGCCTATAGTAACTGCGACGAGGTGGAACTGCGTGTGAACGGTCACTCCCTGGGGCGCCGAAAGGTGGAACCGCTGGGCCACGCCGAGTGGCTCACCGTCTACGAGCCCGGCGAGCTGCGGGCCACCGGATGGCGCAACGGCCGCAAGGTGACCGAGGAGCGCGTGCGCACAGCCGGCACTCCCGCCGTGCTCTCTGCCCGGGCCGACCGCACCGAGCTGCTGGCCGACGGCGAGGACCTGGCCGTGGTGAACATCAGCATAGCCGACGCCCGCGGCAACTTCGCGCCCACGGCCTGCCTGCCCGTGACGGTAGAGGTTTCCGGCCCCGTCAAGATTCTTGGCGGCGGCAACGGCGACCCTGCGTGGCAGCTGCCTGAGCAGCCCGAGACTGCTGATGGCTCCAGCTTCACTCTGCCCACATTCAACGGTCTTGCCCAGGTGCTCGTGCAAACGACCGGCCAGCCTGGAACCGCCGAGGTGAAATTATCCGGTGTCGGCAAGCCCTATACTCTGAAACTCAACGCCAAATGACCAAGGAAGAAGTAAAAAGCATAATACCGTTCATCGAGAGCAGTATCCGCGACAACTGGGAGCGCCCGGCCCTCACCAACTACAAGGGGGTGTCGTTTCAGTATCGCGACGTGGCCCGCAAGATAGCCAAGCTTCACCTGCTTTTCGAGCACACGGGCCTCAAGCGCGGAGAGCGCATAGCCCTGTGTGGCCGCAATTCGGCCCAGTGGGGCACGGCCATGCTCGCCATCGTCACCTACGGTTGTGTGGCGGTGCCCATTCTGCCCGATTTCAAGCCCGACTCCATCCACCATCTCGTGTGCCACAGCGATGCGCGCCTACTCATAGCCGACAACAGTATCTGGGAGAACCTTGATCCCTCGCAGATGCCCGCCATCGAAGGCGTGATGCGCATTGCCGACTTCAACGTGCTTTTCTCGCGCAGCGATGCCCTATCGGCTGCCCGCTCGCGCCTCAACGAGCTCTTCGGCTGCCGCTATCCCGAGCGCTTCACGCCGGCCGACGTGGTGTATTTCCGCCCGGAGCCCTCGGACCTGATGCTCATCAACTACACCAGCGGCTCCACCGGCTTCAGCAAGGGCGTGATGCTCTCCCACAAAGCCCTGTGGAGCAACGTGGTGTTCAGCCGCGAGACCATCGGTTGGCTCCAGCCCGGCGACCCCGTGGTGAGTCTGCTGCCGCTGGGCCACATGTACGGCCTCACCGTCGAGCTGTTCTATCCCGTGTGCACCGGCTGCCACATCACCTTCCTGACGCGCACACCCGCGCCCCGCATCATCATGGAGGCCATGGCCGACATCCAGCCCAAATTCATCTCGGCAGTGCCGCTGGTGGTGGAGAAAATCATCCGCACGCGCATCCTGCCCATGTTCGACCGTCGGCTGGTGCGCATGCTGCTGCATGTGCCGGGCTTCGACACCCGCGTGCTGTCGCGTGTGCGCGAGGCCCTCGTTAATGCCTTCGGCGGCAATGTGCGCGAACTCATGGTGGGCGGTGCATCGCTCAACCGCGAGATTGAGGAGTTGCTCAAGCGCATCGGATTCCCGTATGCCAACGGCTACGGCATGACCGAGTGTGGCCCCTTCATTGCCTATATGTCCACGCGCCATGATGTGCGCATAGGCTCCTGCGGCCGGCCGGCCGACCGCATGGAGTTCCGCATCGACACACCCGACCCGGCCACTATTCCCGGCGTGCTGTGGGTGCGCGGCGACAATCTCATGGACGGCTATTTCAAGAATCCCGAGGCTACAGATGCCGTGATGCGCGACGGCTGGATGTGCACCGGCGATGTATGCACCATCGATGCCGACGGCTATCTCTTCATCCGCGGCCGCGACAAGAACATGATTCTCGGAGCCAACGGGCAGAATATCTATCCCGAAGAAATAGAGTCGAAACTAAATAATATGCCTTATGTGGCCGAGAGTATCGTAGTCGACGAAGACGGCCGCCTCGTGGCGCTGGTGTATCCCGATTTCACGGCCGCCCGCGAGCAGGGCCTCGACGCTGCCGCTCTGGAAGCCGCCCTGCGCGAGAATCTCGTGACGCTCAACGCCGAGCTGCCCGGCTACAGCCGCGTGGCCGACGTGCGCATCTATCAGGAAGAATTTGAAAAGACGGCCAAGCGCTCTATCAAGCGCTACCTCTACAAGGCTTAGAGTAACTATTCAGCGAATTGGGAAAGAACGCGCCCCCGGCGCGTCGCCTGTAACCCGTCTTTGAGGGGTGGACGCTTGAAAAGCGTCCCTCCACTGATTTTTCAGCTCTTTTATTTTTTCTCTGCGCATTTGCGCAAGTTTTCCCACTTGCAAAGCCAATACACTGAATAGTTACTCTTAACCTATCACTATGGACGGATTTATGGTCTTCAGCTGAGCCATGAATCCGTCCCTGTCTTTGGGCGAAATCTCCAGCGGCATCGAGCTCTTCATCACGCTGCGGTCGGTGAACTTTATCGACACGCGGTGGCGCGATGCTCCGGCCGTGGCCAGATAGCCCGTGGTCTTGCGCACCTCTTTTATCTTATCGATGGGGAAGCGGTGCGGGCGGAAAAACTGATACACCACCAGCCGGTCGCCGTCGATTTCGTAGCGGCAGCCTAAAAGGCACACTATGGTTATGCCCAGCAAGCTCGCGCCGTAGATCAACGCCAGCCACCAGTAGGTGCCTATGCACGCCACTATTACTATGGCAACTGCGAGCAGCAGCACGCACAGCAGCCACAGGTCTATGCGCGATTTGTAGACTGTCTTTCCTTCATTTTCCATAATGTGCCGGTTTTTTAGACAAGGGGGCCACACATGCTGTGCGGCCCCCGCATCCTATATATTATATATGTATATTATATATGTGTTACTTCACGAGGGCAGCGGTGTCGCGGGCAATCATCAGCTCCTCGTCGGTGGGCACCACCACCACCTTAACCTTGCTGGCCGCGGTGGATATTACGGCTTCCTCGCCGCGGGTCTTGTTGGCCTCGGGGTCGATTTCCACGCCCATGAAACCAAGCGGGGCGCACACATCGGCTCGCAGACCGCACTGGTTCTCGCCCACGCCGCCGGTGAACACGATGATGTCCACGCCACCCATTTCGGCAGCGTAGGCTCCTATGTATTTGGTGATACGCTGCTCGTACATCTCGAGGCCCAGGCGAGCACGCTCGTTGCCGGCGTTTACGGCGGCCTCAATCTCGCGCATGTCGCTGCTGATGCCGCTCACGCCTGCCATGCCGCTCTCCTTGTTGATTATGCGCTGCATGTCGTCGGCCGTGAGATTGTGCTTGGTCATGAGATAGGTGAGGGCGCCCGGGTCGATATCGCCCACGCGTGTGCCCATCATCAGGCCCTCCGTGGGGGTGAGGCCCATGGAAGTATCCACGCTGCGGCCGCAGTCCACGGCAGTGATGCTGCCGCCGTTGCCCACGTGGCAGGTGATGATTTTCACATCCTTGATGTCGACGCCCAGAATCTCGCACACGCGCTGCGACACATAGCGGTGGCTCGTGCCGTGGAAGCCGTAGCGGCGCACGCCGTCCTCCTCGTAGTACTTGTAGGGCAGTGCGTACATGAAGCTTTTGGCGGGCATCGTCTGGTGGAAAGCCGTGTCGAACACGCCCACCTGGGGCACGCCCGGCAGCAGCTGCTCCATGGCCTCGATGCCGGTCATGTTGGCGGGATTGTGGAGCGGAGCTATGTCGTAGCACTGGCGAATCATCTCCTTCACGGCGTCGTCTATCACAACGCTCTTGGCAAACTTCTCGCCGCCGTGCACCACGCGGTGACCCACGGCGTCGATTTCGTCGTAGCTCTTGATGCAGCCGTCGGTGGGGTCGGTGAGGCGGCGAAGCACAGCCTCGATGGCGCCTTTGTGGTCGGTGAGACCCAGCTCCACGATGCCCTTGCTGCCGTCGGCCTTCTTATATTTAAGGAAGCCGTCGGGCAGACCTATCTTTTCCACACCGCCTTCGGCCAGCACGCGCTCGCCGTCGGTGTCAATGAGTTTGTATTTTACCGAGCTGCTGCCAGAGTTGAGAACGAGAATTTTCATGGTTTATGCGTTTTCTTTCAAGCCTATGGCCTGGTTGGCGGTGATGATTATTGTCTTGTAGATGTCTTCGGGGAAGGCGCCGCGGCTCAGGTCGTTGACGGGCGCGGCGAGGCCCTGAAGCACCGGGCCCACAGCCTGCACACCGCCCAGGCGCTGCACCAGCTTGTAGGCGATGTTGCCCACCTCGAGCGAGGGGAACACCAGCACGTTGGCACGTCCGCTCAGCGTGCTGTTCGGAGCCTTCGTGGCGGCCACGGCAGGCACGATGGCGGCATCGGCCTGGAGCTCGGCGTCGAGAATCAGTTTGGGGGCCATCTCGTGGGCTATGCGGCCGGCTTCAATCACCTTGTCTACGCGCGGGCTCTTGGCGGAGCCCTTTGTGGAGAACGACAGCAGCGCCACGCGAGGCTCTATGCCGGCGATGTCGCGGGCCGTCTGGGCGGCGCTCACTGCTATTTGGGCCAGTTCCTCGGCGGTGGGGTCGGGCACCACGGCGCAGTCGGCAAACACCAGAATGCCGTTCGTGCCGAAGTTCAGCCCCTCCGGCAGAAGCATGATGAACGCACCGCTCACCACGCTGATGCCCGGCTGGGTCTTGATCACCTGGAAGGCCGCGCGCAGCACGTTGCCGGTGGTGTTCATGGCTCCGGCCACCTGGCCGTCGGCATCGCCGGCCTTCACCATCAGGCAGCCCAGATACAGTGGATTGGCGGCCGTGAGCCGCGACTCTTCCTCGGTCATGCCCTTGCTGCGGCGCAGATTCAGCAGCAGCGGAGCATAGCGGTCTATCACGGCCTCGTCGGCAGGATTCACTATCGTGGCCTTTTCAATATGGGACAGATTCAGCTCGGCGGCCATGTGCTTGATCTCCTCGGGAGCACCTATAAGTATAATGTCTGCCAGGCCGTCGCCCAGGATGCGGTCGGCAGCGGTGAGTGTACGGGGCTCGGTGCCTTCGGGCAGCACTATGCGCTGCGGAAACGACTTGGCACGGGCCGAGAGTTTTTCAAATAACGACATTGTCTGGATATTTTTGGGTTTTCTTAGCGCAAAATTACACTTTTCGCTCCAATCGCGAAAACCTTTCAGGAGGATATTTGTTATAATTTCAAAGATTCATCACAAAAACGCTTAAGACATGACTAAGAACAGCAAAAAAAACAAGACCAACAAGACGAGCGCATGGGTAGCCGCAGGCGCGATCTTTCTCATCATTCTGCTGCTTGTTTGGCTCACCTACGCCGACCTTCTCGGCGACACCGACGTAGCCGCCTATATAGGCAACGCAGTCGGCAGCCTGGCTTGACCCGGCTATATAGTTTAAATGGTATTGGTATAAAGCAGGGTGCGACCCACGAGGGCCGTGCCCGCTTTGTGTTTATAAGTCTTATATGACGGGCTGTTAATTGCGCTGCGGAAAAAAATATTGCATAATTCATTGCTGTTTAAGAAAAAAAATGTAACTTTGCAGGCCGATTATGTCCAATTAAAGCTTCAGCGGCAGTCGGGCGATGTGCTTTTGGCCGAGCAGCGCCTCGTTGTCGCACGTTTAATTAACAACTAATCAAGAAATTACTAAAGTGGATACTTTAAGCTACAAAACCCTTACACCTAACGCGCAGAGCGTAGAACACCAGTGGGTGGTGATCGACGCTACCGACCAGCCCCTGGGTCGTCTCTGCTCCAAGGTTGCCCTGCTGCTCCGCGGCAAGAACAAGCCCAGCTACTCCCCCAATGTGGAGTGCGGCGACAACGTTATCATCATCAACGCCGAAAAGGTGCGCCTCACCGGTAAGAAACTCACCGACCGCATCTACCTCAACTACACCGGCTATCCCGGCGGTCAGCGCGAGCTCACCCCCGAGGTCCTCATCAAGAAGAGCTTCAACAAGCACCTCAAGCCCGGCATGAACCCCCTGTTCATCCGTGTCATGAAAGGCATGCTGCCCAAGAACCGTCTGGGTCGTCGCCTCATTGAGAACATGCACGTGTACAACGGTCCCGAGCATCCCCATGCAGCTCAGAACCCCGTAGTTGTCGATGTTAACACCCTGAAATAATCGAAAGAATGGAAAATATCAATGCAGTTGGCCGTCGTAAGGCCGCCGTGGCACGCGTAATCGTCAAGGAAGGCACCGGCGTCATCACTATCAACAAGCGCCCCCTCGAAGTGTACTTCCCCTCTTCGATTCTTCAGTTCATCGTCAAGCAGCCCCTCTCGGCCCTCGACGCAGTTGAAAAATACGACATCCATGTAAATCTCGACGGTGGTGGCTACAAAGGCCAGGCCGAGGCTCTCCGCCTGGGCATCGCCCGCGCCCTCGTCAAGATCAACCCCGACGACAAGGCCGTACTCCGCAAGGCAGGCTTCATGACCCGCGACGCCCGCGCCGTAGAACGCAAGAAACCCGGTCAGCCCAAAGCCCGCAAGCGCTTCCAGTTCAGCAAGCGTTAAGATTTTCCCCCGGGCTGTCCCGCGCAGCCTGACAGGAATATCTTGCACTATACAGTGTTTAGTATCTAAACCGGGTGGATGGACACGTTCCCTACCGCACGGTTGCAATTCCCACAAGAACGTAAACAACTCTTTAAAAGTATGGCAACACCCACTTTTGATCAACTCCTCGAGGCAGGATGCCATTTCGGCCACCTCAAACGCAAATGGAATCCCGCCATGGCTCCTTACATCTTCATGGAGCGCAACGGTATCCACATCATCGACCTCTATAAGACTGCCGCCAAGCTCGACGAAGCCGCTGCGGCCCTCAAAAACATCGCCAAGCAGGGCAAGAAAGTGCTCTTCGTGGCTACAAAGAAACAGGCCAAGCAGGTAGTAGCCGACAAGGCTGCCGCCATCAACATGCCCTACGTGATCGAGCGCTGGCCCGGTGGCATGCTCACCAACTTCCCCACCATCCGCAAGGCTGTGAAGAAGATGACCACCATCGACCGCATGACCAAGGACGGCACTTTCGACAACCTCTCCAAGCGTGAGCGTCTGCAGATTTCGCGTCAGCGCGCCAAGCTCGAGAAGACCCTCGGCAGCATCGCCGACCTGAACCGTCTGCCCTCCGCCCTCTTCGTTGTCGACGTGCTCAAAGAGCGCATCGCAGTGGCCGAGGCAAACCGTCTGGGTATCCCCGTTTTCGCCATGGTCGACACCAACAGCGACCCCAACGGCGTTGACTTCGTGATTCCCGCCAACGACGACGCTTCCAAGAGCATCGAGCTCGTGCTCGACACCATCGTTGCCGCCATGGCCGAAGGTCTTGAAGAGCGCAAGGTTGAAAAGGTAGACACCGAAAAGGACGCACCCGCCGAGGCTGCTCCCCGTCGCGAGCGTCGCCGCGTGCGCCGCAGCGAGGTCGAGGCCGAGGCCGAAGCCACCGAAGTAGCCGAAGAAGCTGCCGAGGCCGCTGAAGAAGGCGCAGAATAATACCTGTTTCGATAATCACTGTACATTAACCCGCAAAACATCTACTATATGGCACCATCCATGGCAGATATCACCAAGCTGCGCCACCTCACAAGCGCCGGCCTGATGGACTGCAAAAAAGCTCTGGCCGAAACCAACGGCGACATCGAAGCCGCAGTTGAAATCCTTCGCAAGAAGGGCCAGGCCGTAGCCGCCAAGCGCGAAGACCGCGAGGCAGCCGAAGGTTGCGTACTCGCCAAGCACGACGGCAACTTCGCCGCCGTTCTGGCCCTGAAGTGTGAAACCGATTTCGTAGCCAAAAACGCAGGTTTCGTAGCCCTCACCCAGGAAATCCTGGACGCTGCCGTCGCAGCACGCTGCAAGACCCTCGACGACGTTAAGGCTCTCGAAATCAACGGCCGCACCGTTGCCGACCTCGTTGTCGAAGAAACCGGCAAAACCGGCGAAAAGACCGAAATCGGCGCCTACGAAAGCCTCGAGGCTCCCTCCACCATGAGCTACAACCACCTCGGCAACAAGCTCGCCACCATCGTGGGCTTCAACCAGGAAGGCGTAGACTATCAGGTGGGCCGCGACGTAGCCATGCAGGTCGCTTCCATGAACCCCGTTGCCGTCAGCCGCGACGCCGTGCCCCAGGCCGTTGTCGATGCCGAATACAACGTGGCCATCGAAAAGACCAAGGAAGAGCAGGTGAAAAAGGCTGTTGAAGCTGCCCTCAAGAAGGCCGGCATCAACCCCAACCTCGTGGACAGCGAAGCCCACATCGAAAGCAACATCGCCAAGGGCTGGCTCACCGCCGAGGAAGCCGACAAAGCTCGCGAAATCGCCAAGACCACTGCCGAGGCCAAGGCTGCAAACCTGCCCGAGCAGATGATCCAGAACATCGCAAACGGCCGCGTCAACAAGTTCTACAAGGAATCCGTGCTCATGGAGCAGGAATTCATCAAGGACGGCAACCTCACCATCGGCGCCTACCTCGAGCAGGCATGCAAGGGTCTCGTAGCCGTTGCTTTCAAGCGCGTCAACCTCAACCAGGACTAATAGTCATAACTCCTGCATAGAAAAGGGGGATGCACCACGCTGTGCATCCCCTTTTACCGTATAATACCATTTTAAAGCTCGCTTGAGAGCAGAATCTGGCTCATGCCGTATTTCCGGTGCATAAGATAAAAAAATAGGCAACGATAAAGAGCTGTAGGGACGCTCCATGGAGCACTGCTGTCC
>CAYUUN010000009.1:0-49413 GCA_964447895.1 uncultured Bacteroides sp.
AAAAAATCAGTAATTTTGTGGGTAAATACCTGAAACTGACATGACCGACACAGATATACCCGAAATAATGCCCGAAGAGCCCGGAGATGCACCCGTGAATTTCGACCCCACGGCCGATGTGGTGCGCCACAGGCTTCAGGGAATGTTTCGCAACTGGTTTCTTGACTACGCCTCATACGTGATACTGGAGCGCGCCGTGCCGCACATCGACGATGGCCTCAAGCCCGTGCAGCGACGCATACTCCACTCCATGAAGACGCTCGACGACGGCCGCTTCAACAAGGTGGCAAACATCGTGGGCAACACCATGCAGTATCACCCCCACGGCGACGCCTCCATCAACGATGCCCTCGTGCAGCTGGGCCAGAAAGACCTGCTGGTGGAGACGCAGGGAAACTGGGGCAACATCCTCACCGGTGCTTCGGCGGCTGCCGGCCGATACATAGAGGCGCGCCTGTCTACTTTCGCCCTCGACGTGCTGTACAACCCCAAGGTCACGGAGTGGACACTCAGCTACGACGGCCGAAAGAAGGAGCCCGTGACGCTGCCGGCCAAGTTTCCGCTGCTGCTCGCCCAGGGCGCCGAGGGTATTGCCGTGGGTCTGTCGTCGAAAATTCTGCCACACAACTTCAATGAGATACTCGATGCGGCTGTCGCCTACCTGCGCGACGAGCCCTTTGAACTGCTGCCCGATTTCGTGACCGGCGGATTCATCGACGTGTCGCGCTACAACGACGGAAAGCGCGGCGGCGTGGTGAAGGTACGCGCCAAGATTGAGAAGGTGGACAACCGCACCCTGGCCGTGACCGAGATTCCCTACGGCCGCACCACGGGTGCCGTGATCGACAGCATTCTCAAAGCCTTTGAAAAGGGTAAGATCAAGATACGGAAAGTCGACGACAACACGGCCGAGACAGCCCTCATTCTCGTGCACCTGCAGCCGGGCACGTCGAGCGACAAGGCCATCGACGCCCTCTATGCCTTCACGGACTGCGAGGTGAGCATCTCGCCCAACTGCTGCGTCATCAGCAACGAGAAGCCGGTGTTCCTGGGCGTGAGCGATGTTCTGCGCCACAGCGTGGACACCACCATGGCCATCCTGCGCAACGAGCTGGAAATAAAGCTCGCCGAGCTGCGCGAGCAACTGATGTTTGCTTCTCTCGAGCGCATCTTCATCGAAGAGCGCATCTATAAGGACGAAGAATACGAGCAGGCAGCCGACATCGACGCTGCCGTGGCACATATCGACCTGCGCCTGGAGCCCCACAAGGCTGCTTTCGTTCGCGAAATCACCCGCGACGACATCCTGCGCCTCCTCGAAATCAAGATGAAGCGCATCCTCCGTTTCAGCGCCCGCGAGGCCGACGAGCTGATCTCGCAGCTGCGCGGACAGATTGCCGACACGGCCGACCATCTCGACCACATCGTGGACTACACCATCGAATGGTACGAAGGCCTAAAGCGCAAATACGGCGAAAACTATCCCCGCCGCACCGTGGTGCGCAACTTCGACAACATCGAAGCTGCCAACGTGGCCGAAGCCAACGAGAAACTTTACTTCAACCGCGAGGAGGGTTTCATAGGCACGGCGCTCAAAAAGGACGAGTTCATCTGCAACTGCTCGCTGCTCGACGAGGTGATCATTTTCTACAAAGACGGCCGCTACAAGGTAGTGAAAGTGCAGGAAAAGCTATTTGTGGACAAGAATGTGCTGTATATCAACGTGTTCAAGCGCAACGACTCCCGCACCATCTACAACGTGATATACCAGAACGGCCGCGGAGGCCCCTACTATATGAAGCGCTTTGCCGTGACCGGCATCACGCGCGACCGCGAATACAACCTCACCCCCGGTCTGCCCGGCAGCCGCGTGGTGTGGTTCTCGGCCAATCCCAACGGCGAGGCTGAAGTGGTGAAAGTGGTGCTCAAGCCCAAGGCACGCCTTGTGAAACTGCAGATTGATGTAGACTTCTCGCAGCTGGCCATCAAGGGCAAGCAGTCGCTGGGCAATCTCGTGACCAAAAACGAGGTGGCGCGCTTCTCGCTCAAGGAAAGAGGCGTTTCTACGCTGGGCGGCCGCGACGTGTGGTTCGACCGCGACGTGCTGCGCCTCAACTACGACGGCCGCGGCGACTATCTCGGCGAATTCAAGGGCGACGACCTCGTGCTCGTTGTGCTCAGGAACGGCGAGTTCTACACCACGAGTTTCGACGCCACGAACCACTATGAGGAAGATATCCTCTTCATAGAAAAACTCCGCCCGGAAGTGGTATGGACCGTGATTCTCAACGATGCCGACCAGGGTTACCCCTACATCAAGCGTTTCTCCTTCGAGGTGTCGCCGAGAAAGCAGCGCTGGCTCACTGACAACGAGGCATCCACACTCATAGCCATGAGCGACAAGCCCGGCGCAATGTTCCGCGTCACATTCGCCGCGCCCGACGATTTCCGCGAGCCCATGGATGTGGATGCCGAGGAATTCATAGGCGTGAAGAGCTTCAAAGCCCGAGGCAAGCGCCTTACCACCTACGCCGTGGCGTCGGTTGAAGAGCTGGAGCCCAAGGAAAAACCGCAGGAAGAGGAAGACACCGTGATGATGGCTGCTACCGACGACGGCGAATTTACAGAAAACGGAGAAAGCACCCCGGATGCCTCCGACGACGAGGTGCGCGACGAACTCACGGGCCAGCAACGCCTGTTCTGAACATGACTATGCGCCGCTTTACCCTCATATTGCTCTGGATGGCCTGCCTGCTCCCTGCCGTGGCAGCCGAGCGGCCCGACAGCTCCGCCTCTCAGAAGCCTTATCGGCCGGTGCTCAGCGCCTATACGCTGGGACTGGGTTCGGACCACGCCTGCAACACCTATCTCACGCCGCTGCACTATTCGGGCTGGAGCGCCACACTGGGCTACGAGCGCATGCAGGCCATGGGATTCGACCCGAAGCGCTGGGTGATGCAGCTCGAGCTGCGAGCCCGGCTGGAGGCCACGCGCAGCCCCACCCGCAATTCAACGATGTGGGGCCTCGAAGCCGACCTGTCGTGGGCGATGCTCCGTCGCCACTATATTTCCGCCTGCCCCGGCCTGCAGATTTACTGGGGCGGATTCACAGCCCTGCGCGGTGGCACTCTCCTGCTCATGCGCAACGGCAACAATCCCGCGCAGGCCATAGGCGCCTGGACCATAGGCGCACAGGCGTCCGCGGCCTACAATTTCAAGTTGAAACGACTGCCCGTCACGCTCCGCTACCAGGCCCGGATGCCCCTCACCGGCGTGTTTTTCTCGCCGGACTATGGCGAGCTCTACTATGAGATATTCCTGGGAAACCACAGCGGCCTCGTGCATGGCGCGTGGCCCGGCAACTATTTCCGTCTCGACAATCTCGTCACGGCCGACCTCCATCTGGGCAATACAGTGCTACGCGCCGGCTATGCCTGCGATGTGTTTTCGTCCAAGAGCTCGGGCATCGTGTCGAGAAATATCGCACACCGCTTTGTATTGGGCGTGACGGTTGAGTGGCTCACCATAGGCCGCAGCCGCGGCATCGACCCGCACGCCCGTATAATCTCGGCAATGTATTGACAATGAAGCTTGCAACATACATATTTTCCTCTATTCTCGGTCTCGCCGTTGTCTCCTGCCACAAGGTGGAAGAGTATCACGGGGGGCTCTACGGCAATTTCGACGCCCTCTGGTCGATTGTCGACGAGCATTATTGCTTCTTCGACGAAAAGGATGTGGACTGGAATGCCGTGGGGCAGAAATACCGGGCCATGCTCGACCCCGAGGGGATGGAAACCACGGATTTCTTCAATGTGTGCGGCGCCATGCTCTCGGAGCTGCAGGATGGCCATGTGAACTTGTCGTCGTCGTTCAACACCTCCTACTACCGCAAATGGTGGAGCGACTACCGCCAGAATTTCGACCTGCGCCTCGTGCAGCAGTATTATCTCGACTTCGACTATTCGCAATCGGGCCCCCTGAGCTACAAGGTGCTCAACGACAGCATTGGCTACATGCGCGTGAGCACCATGGCATCCGGAATCACCCACGGCGCCCTGGATGTGTCGATTCTTGAGTTTGCTGATGCCGATTGCCCGGTCATGATAATAGACGTGCGCGACAACGGCGGCGGCATGATGACGACCACCCAGACACTCGTGGAGCGCTTCATAAACCAGCGCACCCATGTGGGCTACATCTCGCACAAGACCGGCCCCGACCACAACGATTTTTCCGAGCCCTATGCCTTCTACTACGAGCCGGCCACGGGCCACATGCGCTGGCTTCGCCCGGTGGTGATACTGACCAACCGGAGCACCTTCAGCGCCGCCAACAGCTTCGTGAGCATCATGCGACTGCTGCCCAACGTGCGCATCGTGGGCGACACCACGGGCGGAGGCAGCGGTATGCCGTTTTCGTCGGAAATCCCCTGCGGATGGGCCGTGCGCATGTCGGCCTGCCCCGTCTACGATGCGGAAATGAATCTCACCGAGCATGGCGTGGCTCCATCTGACGGTTGCAGGATAGACCTCGACCCGGAGCTGGCGCTTCAGGGAAAGGACACAATACTCGAATTTGCACTCGCGCTGGCCGCCGACTGGCGCTCATGGTATAAAAAAAGCTGAATAAGATATGAAAAAAATCGCTATCACGGCCCTTGCGGCTATCATCGCCGCCGGCGCCTCCGCCCAGGAAGCCAAAACCGACAGTGTCGAAGGCTTCGTGTTCACCGACGACATCGTCATCCCCGTCACTTCCGTCAAGGACCAGAACAAGAGCGGCACATGCTGGTGCTTCTCCGGCACGTCGTTCTTCGAGAACGAGATAAGGAAGGCCGGCGGCGACTCGCTGGACCTATCGGAGATGTTCACCGTGCGCTACTGCTACCTCGACAAGGCCGACCGCTACGTGCGCATGTACGGCCACGCCAATTTCGGCCCCGGCGGCAGCATCCTCGACGTTCCCTATGTGTGGGCCCGCTACGGTGCCGTGCCTGAGGAGGTGTACACCGGCTTGCAGTACGGCGAGGACAAGCACGTGCACGGCGAGCTCGACGGAGCCCTCAAGGCCTACGTGAAGGTGATGACCGGCAAACCCAATAAAAAGCTGAGCACCGCGTGGCGCAAGGGCTTTGAAGGCATCCTCGACGCTTATCTCGGCGAAGTGCCCGAAAAGTTCACCTACAAGGGCAAGGAATACACCCCGCAGAGCTACGCGGCATCGCTGGGCATCAGCCCCGACAACTATGTGGCCCTCACGTCGTTCACCCACCATCCTTTCTATGAGGAATTTATCTTTGAGGTGCCCGACAACTGGCTGTGGGCCAACTACATGAACCTGCCTCTCGACGAGCTCAAGGCTGTGGTGGACAATGCGCTGGCCAACGGCTACACCGTGGCATGGGCTGCCGACGTGAGCGAGGGCGGATTCAAGTGGACCGACGGCGTGGCTCTCATGCCCAAGGGCAAGAACGAAAGCGACATGGACGGCACCGAGCTGTCGCGCTGGGTGCACCTGAGCGACAAGGACCGCCAGAATGAGAAATATGCCTTCACCGGCCCAGTGGAGGAAATCGAGGTTACGCAGGAGTCGCGCCAGCAGTGGTTCGACAGCCAGGAGACTACCGACGACCACGGCATGGAAATCGTAGGCACCGCCCACGACCAGAACGGCAACCGCTACTATAAGGTGAAGAACTCCTGGGACACAAACCAGAAGTACGACGGATTCATATATGTGTCCGAGCCTTTCTTCCTGGCCAAGACCCTCAATCTCCTTGTGAACAAGAAGGCTGTTCCGGTCGCTATCGCAAAGAAAATCAACCTGAAGTGAAGAGGATAGGGCTGCTCAGCGACACGCATTCGTGCCTCGACGACCGCTACGCGCTGCATTTCGCCGGGTGCGACGAGGTGTGGCACGCCGGCGATGTGGGCGACGCAGCCCTGTTGCGCCACCTGGAGAATCTCGCCCCGGTGTTCCGCGGCGTGCGCGGCAATATCGACCACGGCGAGGTGGCCCGCCGCCTCCCTGAAATACAGCGTTTCAAGGTAGAGGGCGTGGACGTGCTGATGACCCACATCGCGGGCTACCCCGGGCGCTATGCCCCCGGCATGGCTGGACTGCTCGACGCCGAGCGGCCCGGGCTGCTTGTGGCCGGTCACAGCCACATTCTCAAGGTGATGCCCGATGCTGCCCGCAACTTATTGTATATCAATCCCGGAGCTGCCGGCTATCATGGATGGCAGAAAGTGCGCACGCTGGTGCGGTTCACCATCGACGGAGCCGACATCCGCGACCTGGAAGTAATAGAACTCGCAAAAACACGATGAAACACATTCTTTATATCATAGCGCTGGCGATTCTGCTGGGCGCCTGCCGCACGAGCGAGGCCAACTATCGCGCGGCCTACGAAAAAGCCGTGGCCGGACGCGAAGACGCCACGCCCGTCGATTCCACAATCTATGGCGCCGTGCGCCGCCAGATGCGCACCACCCTGATGAGCAACGCCAACGACACCGTGGAGCTGCGCGTGATGCACATCAGCATCACGCCCGAAGATGGCGAGCGCCCTGTGCGTCCCGACGTAAACGAGGGCTACGGCGTTGTGGCCGGCCAGTTCAAGACGCTGTTCAATGCCCGATCCCTCTGCGAGCGGCTGCGCGGCGCCGGCTATCCCGAGGCCTTCGTGGTGCAGACAGGCGAGCCCTACTATTATGTGGTGGCAGCGTGGTTGCCGGAGGGCAATGCCGCAATCGACGCCGCCGGCGAGCTGCGCAAGAAGGCGCCGGTGGCTATGCGCAAGCCGTTGCCGTATCTTCTCAAGACGGCAGGCAGATAATGCGGCTTCTGCTCACAGCCCTTGTGCTATGCCTGATGTCGCTGGCGGCGAGCGCCGACGACTACGGCATCGTGGGCCACTGGCGCATGACGGGCGATGCCGACTGCGAGTTTGAGATTCGGCCATCGCAGGTTGACCCCGGCAGCTACGAGATGCTCGTGGTGAGCTGCGCCGACATGTCGGTTCAGGCCGGAACACCCATCGGGTCTTTGCATTCCACTCCCACCCCCGGCCGCTACCTCGCGCGTATATCGTCGAAACCTGAGAAGGCCGGAGCGCGGATGGTGGATGTCGTGGTCAACCTCGGCGACAAGGGAAACCTCACCTTTCACACTTTCCGCAAGGGCAAGCGCATAAATCTGTGGCGCCTGCTGCCGTATATGTTCCGCGTCACCATAGAGCGCGAGGACGCCAGGCCCGAAGGCGTGGACGGCGCGGTGCGTGTGGGCAACCGCGACCTCACTCGTTTCCGGGTGCTGTGAACAATTCGGCGCCCCCGGGCGTTAAAAAGAAAAATCGCTTAATTTTTAACTCTATGGAAACCAAAAGTATAAAAGGTACACGCACCGAGCAAAACGTGCTCGCAGCTTTTGCCGGCGAAAGCCAGGCCCGCTCCCGCTACACACTCTTCGCCGAGAAGGCCCGCGAGGAAGGTTATGAACAGATTGCAGCTATTTTTCTTGAAACAGCCGAACAGGAGTTGACCCATGCACGCACCTTTTTCAACTTGCTGGAGGGCGGAACGGCCCAGGTGAAGGCAGGCTATCCCGCCGGTATCGTGGGCGACACGCGCACAAATCTCGCAGAAGCCGCAGCCGGCGAGCGCGAGGAGTGGAGCGACCTCTACGAGAATTTCTCCCGCATAGCCCAGGAAGAAGGTTTTCCCGCGATAGCAAACACTTTCAAGCTCGTTGCCCGCGCCGAGCAGGTGCACGAACAGCGCTACCAGCGCCTGCTCGAACGCCTCGAAAACGGCACCGAATTCTCTTCGGAAGAACCCATCGACTGGTATTGCCGCAAGTGTGGTTTCGTAGTCGAGACCAAGGATGCACCCCGCCGCTGTCCGGTGTGCGGTGCCCCTCAAGGTTTCTTCGAGCGCAAGGCCGAGAATTATTGAAGCATCAGAATAAGGACACAACAGCTATGGCCGCTGTCACTATGCCGCCCGCGATTATCACGAGGTCGGATGTGGACAGCGGTCCTGCTTTTATATCCTGCATCTTCGTCTGATGCGTAAGCAGATGCCACGCGCCGTAGCACGCTGCACCACAGGCCGAACCTATGAACGCCCCCGCAAGGAGGTCGCCGGGGTAATGAACGCCCAGATACAGACGGGAATAGGAATTGATTGTCGCCCAGATAAAGACGAACCACGTGAAGCGGCGCGAGCGCACCAGCAGCGACATGATCATGGCCAGAGCAAACGAGTTGGCGGCATGGCACGAGGGGAAACCATAGGGGCCGCCGCGATAGCCGTTTACTATGGTCACGAGTCCTGACAGGGGATTCTCGGGATTCGATGGCCGCAACCTTGCCACGACGGGGCGGAGCCAGTGGCCGCAGGTCTGGTCGGCCAGCACGATTGCCAGCACGATAAGGAACACCGTGAGGGCTGCGCGCGCCGGCTTGTTGCATCTAATCACCGCGAAGAGCATCGCGGCATACATGGGCACCCAGATGTAACGCCCTGTGAACAGCATCATGAAATGGTCGAGATACGCCGTGTGCATCCCGTTGAAAAACAGGAAAACGTCGTTGTCCAAATTCATTATATGTTCCATCATTACAGCTTCCCTAAATATGTATAGAGTTCTTGCAGGAAGGCCTTCAGGCGGTCCGGCGCATCGCCGTGCGTCTCTCCGGTGGCCACGTCGAGCGTGGTGGTGCCTTGGGGTGTCGTGAGGGCGGCCTGGTCCGGCTCGCTGTAGAATGCAAAGCCGGAAGCCGGGTCGACCGCCTCGATGTCGCGGCTGAACGGGAAAGCGCTGTGCTCCAGGCCGAGCTGAGACAGCAGCGAGGCTGCAATATCGGTCTGCGAGGATATGGTCTCCACCGGGCAGCCCTTCATGGCAAGCGCTCCGCCCACGATCACGAAAGGCACCGTGTGGCGCGCGTCAATGCTTTCGGGACGCGCCGGATAGCACCCGTAATGGTCGGGAACGATGGCCACAATGGTCTTTTCCCAGGCGGGCATCGCCCGCAGGCTGTCGACGAAGGCGCCCACGCAGCTGTCGGCATAAGCGAAAGCACGGACTGGGCCGGCGGGAAAACGCGGGTTGGGGTAGTCGACATCGAAAGGCTCGTGGCTGCTCGAGGTCTGAATCACGCTGAATCGCGGCCCGCTGCCGGGAGTGCGTGCATCCTCGAGGGCCCGCCCGAACACGGCATGGTCCGGCGCGCCCCATTTCGAGGCCCGCTGCGACAGGGGGAAATCCTTGTCGCTCACGATGTGTTCAAAGCCGGATGCGCGCAGATAGGCGAGCATGTTGGTGAAATTGGCGTCGCCGCCGTAGTAGTAATTGCAGCGATAGCCGGCGGATGCCAGCGATGCGGCTATCGAGGGGAGTTTCTCGGCCTTGGCCACGTGCTTCATCAGGCTTTCCGTGGGCTGCCCGGGCAGTCCGCTCAGAATGGCGGGCAGGGCGCGGTCGGTGCGGAAACTCGAGGCATACATGTGCCTGAACAGCATCCCCTCACGCGCCAGCGAGTCAAGCCGCATGGCTATGGGCTCGCCTCCCAGCGACGGCAAGAGATGCGACGACGCGCTCTCGAATATTATCAGGTAAATGTCGGGACGTTCCACCGAAAACCACCTGCGGGCGGTGCTGTCCGGCGTTTCCGCCGTCATCCGGTTGAATATGGCCTGTGCCTTTTCCGACGAGAAAAACCGGAAACTGTCGCCGAAACCGTCGCGGTGGGTCAGCGAATACATCAGGCTGAACAACGGGTTCATGGCCGCGTGGTTCAGGCGCATGTCACGGCTGTAGTAGGCTCGGCTCGGATTCATGGTCGACACGGTGAAACCACCTCTGATGGGAATGAAAAGCGCGCAAGTGAGCACGACCGCCGTGGCGACGGGCAGAGCCCGTCCTTCAGCAGCTGCTGAAGGACGTAAAGAAAACCCTACTGCACTGAAATACAGCAAGGCGAAGATCGCCGCAGCGAGGAAGAGGCATGCCACTATGCCTCCTGCAAGCTCGGCCGCTGTGGCCGACGCCAGGGCTGCCGAAGGAGACGAGGCGAAGTAAAACAGCGGCTTGGAGTCGATGCGGAAGCCCCAGTGGCTGTACAGCACGAAGTCGAGCGACGCCACAGCCGCGATGAGAAGCGAGCAGAGGGCGTAGTAGACAATCCCGATGGTGCGTATAGTCTTGTTGTAGCCCGTGATGGCGGCGGCGATGCACAGCAGGCCCGGCACGATGCACAGATAGGCTGCCATGCAGGCGTCCATGGGAAGCCCGTGCCACACTGCCGCCCAGCTTGCTGCGCCCGCAGGAGCGTAGGCAAGGATGAACGGTGGCCGGAGAATCATCATGGCCACAAGCAGAGCTGCGTAGGCTGCAAAGAATCGTGCCGCTGTCCTGAGCATCAGTCCTCGCTTTCTTCGTCGTCTTTGCCGAACAGTTCGCCGGCCTCGTCCTTCTTATAGTAGGCGGCCAGCAGGGCAGTCATGCGAGTGATTTTTGCGAGAGCCTCGGCTGTGGCGGGAGATATTTCCTGGCCCTTCATGCGCATAAGCAGAGTGGCATAGAGCGCATTGAAGCATGTTTCCACCTCGCCGGCGGGATTCTCGCCCGAGCGCGACCGCAGGTCTACGATCACCGGCAGCGCATCGTAGAAAGCCTTGGTGTAGTCCTGGTAGCGGCCGTCGGCCAGGAGGCGTTTGCTCAGGTCGGCGAGGTCGCCCACGGTGTTGCGGTTGATCTGCAGGTGGCCGGTCTTGACCACATCTTCGCGGCGCATCATGTCGATGAGCGATTCGTACCACTCGCGCATGGCCTTGCGGGTGTCGTCGTCGAGGTCGGGCACGCGGTCGATCATGTTTTCCTGAATGCGTTCTATATCAAGGCCGAAGGCACGGATTATGTCTTCTACCTGCCACATGTACAGCAGATATTCGGCTATGTTTTCTTTACGTTTTTGCGATGCTACAAGCATATTTCGGGGTGTTTTAAGAGGGAAGAGGAGAATGAGTTGTTAACGGTCAGCGAACGGCTATCACTTCGATTTCAACGAGCACGTTTTTGGGAAGGGTGCGCACGGCCACGGCGCTGCGGGCGGGGTAGGGAGCCTCAAACACGGAGGCATACACTTCGTTCATGGCAGCGAAATCGTTCATGTCGGCCAGAAACACGGTGGTCTTTACGACATTGGCGGTGGTCAGGCCTGCGGCTGCGAGTATGGCCTTAACATTGGCCAGCGACTGGGCTGTCTGGGCCTTGATGCCTTCGGGGATTTCGCCCGTGGCGGGGTCGATGGGTATCTGGCCGCTGGCGTAGAGCATGGAGCCGGTGTCGATAGCCTGGCTGTAGGGGCCGATGGCGCCGGGCGCGGAAGTGGTGGAAATTACGGTTTTCATAGTCGTTTCAGAGTATTTTTTGGTATATGAGTACGTCCTGATAGCTGTGGCCGCGTCGCAGATAGGAGCGAAGACGGCCGGCCGTGGAGAAACCGCAATGCTCGAAAAGCCTGCGCGACGGAGCGTTGTCCACGGCCACGATGGCCATGAGGGTGTGCATCGACACGGCCTCCGCGGCGAAAGCTGCCGCAAGGGCCACGGCGCTCGACGCCACCCCCGTGCGGCGATGGCCCGGGTCGACAAACACACCTATGGAGGCGTGGAGGTGACGCGGGTCGAAATCGGTGATGTCCAGCGTGCCCACGGTTTCGCCCGTGGCGTTGAGCACAATCATGAATCGCAGCTGGCGCGCCGAAAAAATGTCGGCATCGTAGTTGCGGATGTAGTCGGCTATCATCTGCCGGCTCATCGGGGCAGTTGCGCTTCCATAGGGCCACAGCTCGGGGTCGTTCTCCCACAGATACAGCCTGTCAGTGTCGGCAGGTTCCGGGGCGCGTAGTGTTATGATGTCGTCGCTGAGATTCATGATTCAGAGTGCAAATGAGTCGGCAAAGGGCGTGCGGTTGAGCAGCGAGCGGCCCAGGGTGATTTCGTCGGTGTATTCTATCTCGTTGCCCACGCTCACGCCTCGTGCGAGCTGCGTGATGCGCACTTCGGGATAGTCGGCGAGCCGCCTGTAGATATAGAAATTGGTGGTGTCGCCCTCCATGGTGGCGCTGAGGGCGAGAATCACCTCGTCGACATTGCCGGCGCCCACGCGGTCGACCAGCGAGGCTATCTCGAGCATGTCCGGCCCCACGCCGTCGACCGGCGAGATGAGTCCGCCGAGCACGTGGTAGAGGCCGTGATACTCGCCGGTGTTTTCAATGCTCATCACGTCCTTGACGTTCTCGACCACGCACACCGTGCGCGCGTCGCGGGAGGCGGAGGCGCAGATGGGGCACACGTCGTCGTCGCTGATGTTGTGGCACACGCTGCAATAGCGGATGCCCTCGCGCATCTCGATGATGGAGCGGCCCAGCGCCACAGCCTCGCGAGGCTCGCGGCGGAGCAGGTGCAGAGCCAGGCGCAGGGCCGTCTTGCGCCCTATGCCGGGCAGGCGCGACAGCTCCGTGACGGCGCTTTCAAGCAAGGAGGAGGCGAATCTCTGTTCCATCAGTCAAAGAGCGATTCGAGGCGCATGGGCGTCACTTCGTCGAAGGAATTGATCACTATGTCGCCGCGGCCCTCGATGTCGGCCGGTCGCAGGGTGGTGGCCACGGCCACAACCTTGGCTCCCGAACGCCTGGCGGCCTCGAGGCCTGAGCGACTGTCTTCAAACACCACGCAACGCTCGGGGCGTATGCCCAGGCGGTCGGCTGCAAGCAGATATCCCTCGGGGTCGGGCTTCGACCGGGTCACGTCGGAGTCGGTGATCACCACGTCGAAATAGTCGCGGAATCCCGGGAGTGCCTCAAAGAGCACCTTCATCTTGGCGTCGTTGCTGCTGGTTACTATCGCGGTGGGGAAGCCGGCCTTGCGCAGCTGCTTGAGGAAGTCTTCCACGTGGGGGAAAATACGGTAGACCATGGCGTCTTCCTGCTCGCGGAGATGCACGCGCAGTTTCGCCTGAATCTCCGGGTCGGGGAAATAGGTGTCGAGAATGTCGGGTAGCGTGGTACCCTTTATCACGTAAGCGAAATTTTCGATGCCTGTGGGATACAGCTGATCCATGCGTGTCCAGAACTCGGAATAAATGCTCTCCGAGTCGATGAGCACGCCGTCCAGGTCGAAAAGTGCTGCAATTTTGTTGTTCATGTCTTTATCTATGTAATGCAAATTTAGCCAATTTTGCGTAAATATACAAACACTGCCGCACTTGTGATGCGGCAGCGTCAGTAATCATTTGTCAATCAGCGCTTACGGCTGAGCCACGCAAATATCCACAGGAGCACTATGGCGCCCACTACCGAGGTGATGAGGCTGCCGATGATGCTGGTGGTGTGAATGCCCAGGATGCCGAAGATGAAACCGCCTAAAACGGAGCCCACAATACCGATGATGAGGTTGAGCCAGAGACCGAAGCCGCTGCCCTGCGTGAGCTTGCCTGCGATGAAGCCGGATGCGATACCGATGAGTAAAAACCAGAGGAATGACATAGTGTTGAGTTTTATAAGGGTTGAATATGTTACATTGGCGGCTGCGGGGAGTGTATGCTCCCGCTTTCGATGTCGTAGGTGACGGACGTGTTGCTAAGTCCCACCACGTATTGCTTGCTATCGCGGTCCAGACTGTACACGCCGTCAAGCGCCTGCACTTCTTCAAGATAGCTGTAGAGGGCAGGGGGCAGTTCGTCGAACAGGAGCACCTGTGGCAAGGTCTCGCCGTAGCCGGCTATATTGGTCCATTCGTACTGTGAGTTGAACGTGATGCCCACGCCGTCCTTGACGCGAACATGCCAGTCGGAGCCGGTCTTTTCGCAGGTGGAAAGCTGCGAGTTGGGGTAGTAGGTGTTGAGAAACTCGGCAATCTTGGCAGGCACGTTGTCCCACACATCGTCGTCGGATGTGCAGGAAGCGAATGCCAGGCCCATCAGGGCTATGAGAATGATGTGGAGTCGTTTTATCATGTGGGGGATGGTGTTGCAATTATACATTTTTAACACCTATCCGGGCCCGATTGTTCACTTGCGCCAGAACGACGGGGCGAAAAGCAGCAGCACGGTGAAGATTTCAAGACGTCCCGTGAGCATAAGCAGCGACAGCACCCACTTCGCGGCGTCGGGCAGCATCTCGTAGGAGCCGCCGTAGCCGGTGATGTCGGCGCCCAGGCCGGTGTTGCTCATGCAGGAGAAGGACGAGAAGAAAGCGTCGACCACAGGCACATCCATGGCTGAAAGCACGAGGCCGCCGGCAGCGATGAGCAGCATGTAGAGGCACAGGAAGGCAATCACTTTCTGCACGATTTCGCTGCTCACGACGCGCCCGTTGATGCGCACCGACATCACGGCGCGCGGAAACAGGCAGCGGTACACCTCGTTGCGGCAATTTTTGACGAGGAACAGCATTCTGTCGATTTTTGCGCCGCCGCTCGTAGAGCCCGCGCATCCGCCGAAAAGCATCATGAAGAACACCAGGGCCAGGACAAACGGACCCCAGCTGTCGAATTCCACGGGCGTGAATCCTGTGGAAGTAATCACCGACACTACCTGGAAAAGCGGGTCGACGGTGAGGCTTTCCCAGCCGCCGAAATGGCCGCGCAGGAGATTGCTCGCCGTGAACAGCACATACATGGCCAGGATTATTCCCACATAGGCGCGAAACACGTCGTTGCGCTTAAGCTCTTCGGTTTCTCCCCGAAGCGCGCGGTAGATGAGGGAGAAATTCACACCGCCTGCAAACATGAACACCGTGAGAACCACTTTTACATATACCGACGCATAGCTGCCTATGCCTTCCGGACGGGTGGAGTAGCCGCCGGTGCTGATGGCGCCGAATGCGTGGCACACGCTGTCGAAGAGGTCCATGGGACCTGCCCATAGCAGGGCTACAAGCGCTATGGTGAGCGATATGTAAATGAGCCACAGCATTTTGGCCGTCTGGCTGATGCGCGGACGCAGCTTGTCGTGGGTGATACCGGTCACTTCGGCGTTGAACATGCGCATTCCGCCGGAGGAGTTGAGCATAGGAATCACGGCTATCGTGAACAGGATGATACCCATGCCGCCGAGCCACTGCATGGTGGCGCGCCAGATGTGCACGCCGCGGCTCAGAAGGCAGTCGGCAGGCAACACGGAGGCGCCGGTGGTGGTGAAACCGGACATGGCCTCGAAAAAGGCATCGCTGAATCCCAGGCCGGGAGTGCCGAAAATGAAGGGTATCATGCCGAAAATGGAAAAGATCACCCACACCATGGCCGTGAGCAGAAAGCCCTCGCGTTTGCCCATGGAGTGGTGCAACGGCTTGATGTAGCGGCTCATGAAGAAGCCGGCCAGGAAGGTGCCGGCAGCTGTGGCCGCAAAAGGCAACCAGTCACTTTCGCCCCGGTAGAGGCACACCGAGGTGGGTATGAGCATGAATGCGGCTTCTATCATCATGAGCCAGCCGGCCACGCGCAGCAGCATGGGCCAGTTGACGACGCGCCGCTGGCGCTTCTGATGATACTCTGTGTAGCCGTGCATCTATCAGCTGAAAAGGCGTTCGACTTTGTGGATGGCACCCTGCAGGAAGAACACCAGCACACGGTCGCCGGCCTGGATGTGGGTGTTACCGCCTATGAGCATACCTTCGCCGTTGCGGATGAGGGCGGCGAGGGTCATGCTGCGGGGTAGTTTCAGGTCTTTGACCGGGGCCTCGGTGATGCGCGAACCGCTCTTCACCTCGAGCTCGGCCACCTCGGCATCGGACAGAGCCAGACACTTGGCCGTGGACGCGTCGGCATCGAGCAGCAGCTGGAAGATGGCGCTGCCGGCGAGCAGTTTCTTGTTTATCACCTTTCCGATGTTCATGCCTTCGGCAAGGGCCACAAACTGCAGGTTTTCCACTTCGGCCACCGTGCGCTGCAGGCCTTTGTCCTTAGCGGTCATGCACGCGAGGATGTTGGTCTCGGCGCTGGGAGTAAGAGCGATGAAGGCGTCGGCGTTGTCGAGGTCGCTCTCTCCCCACATGTCGGGGTCGCGGGCGTCGCCCATCACGATTTCCGCATCCGGGCATTTCTCGGGCAACGAGTGGCACTTGTCGCGGTCGTTTTCTATGATCTTGAATTTGTAGCGGTCGTGCCCCAGGTTGTAGACCCTTATGGCAATCTTGCTGCCGCCCATGATCACGACGCGGCGAACCTTGAAATCGGTTTTTCCGGTGAGGCGCCGCAGGTCGTCGGCGTGCTCGCGGGTGAAGGTGAAATACAGGATGTCGCCCTCCTCCATGCGGTCGTCGCCGCGCGGTATGATGCTCTCGTGATGGCGCTTGATGGCGGCCACGTGGAAAGCGTGGTTGGTCATGGCAAACTCCTTGAGCTGCATTCCTATGAGCGGCGCGCCCCTGCGCAGCTTCACGCCCGCCAGGATGATGGCGCCGTCGTGAAACTCAAACCAGTATCGTGTCCACGGGTGCTCGAGCGCCGTCACGATTTCCTGAGCGGCAAGATACTCCGGGTAGATCACGTGGTCGACACCCATCTGCTTCATGGGCGCACGGTTTTCGGGCGCCATGTAGCCGTAGTGATTAATGCGGGCCACTGTGGTCACGGCGCCCAGGTTCTTGGCTATGGAGCAGGCCACCACATTTGTGGATTCCGAGGGGGTGACGGCGATGAACAGGTCGCAACCGTCGCGCATGAGTTCGCGCAGATTGCGGAACGATGCCGGGTTGCCGTCGATTGTCATTATATTGTAGTTGGCGTCGAGCTGCGCCAGTTTTTCTGCATTTTCGTCGATGAGCAGGATGTCCTGCTCTTCGTTGCTCAGCAGTTTCGCAAGATGCGAACCCACCTCTCCGGCTCCGGCGATAATGATTCTCATGACTCACCAAGCGATTTTAAGATGGCACTTCTGATACCCTCGGAGTCGATGCCGCACAGGCTGGCGAGCTGGGCCGAGGTGCCCTGGGTCACGAACGAATCGGGCAGCCCGACACGGGTGACCGGATTGCGGTAGCCGTGGTCCTGAAGCCACTCCGTCACGCCCGACCCCATGCCGCCGGAGGCTATGCCATCTTCCACCGTCACGATGGGCAGACCCGTGGCAGCCACCTCTTCAAGTAGCTGAGAGTCCAGGGGTTTGGCGAATCCCATGTCGTAGTGGGCCACGTTCAAGCCCTCTTTCTCGAGGCTGTCGATGGCTGCGGCTGCTTCGTCGGCCACGGGGCCGAGAGTCAGAACCACAGCCTGCCGGCCTTCGCGGAGTTTCTCGCCGCGTCCCATTGTGGCGGGCTCTATCGGGCCCTCGATCAAGGGCGATTTTATCTTGCCCTTGCCGCGGGGGTAGCGGATGGCCAGCGGGCCGCACTCGCCCGTGGCGGCGGCCTGAAGCAGCCGCTGGAGCATGATTTCGTTGCGCGGGGCGGCTATGGTCATGCCCGGAACGGTGCGCAGATAGGCCACGTCGAAAGCGCCGTGGTGGGTGGGACCGTCTTCTCCCACAAGACCGGCGCGGTCGATGCAGAAGGTGACGGGCAGCCCCATGAGCGCCACGTCGTGGATGATGTGGTCGTAGGCCCGCTGCAGGAAGCTGGAATAGATGGCCACGAAGGGTTTCATGCCGTCCTTGGCCATGCCGCCGGCAAATGTCACGGCGTGGCCCTCGGATATACCCACATCGAACACGCGCGAGGGCATCTCCTGCTGCATCACCGACACCGATGTGCCGGAAGCCATGGCGGCGGTCACGGCCACAATCTTTTCATCTTCACGCGCGAGACGCAGCAGCGTGTTGCCGAAGACGTCCTGATACTTCATGCGGCCGTCGTCGACGGCTTTTTCCTCTTCGCGCACCCCGGTGGCTGCGTCGAAGCGGCCCGGAGCGTGCCACGCCGAGGGGTCGCGCTCGGCCGGGGCGTAGCCCTTGCCTTTGGTGCTGTGGAGATGGAGGATGCGCGGCCCCTCCATGTCCTTGATATCGTTGAGCACGCGCACGATAGTGTTCACGTCGTTGCCGTCGAACGGTCCGAAATAGCGGATGTTGAGACCCTCGAATATATTGTGGCTGCGCATGAGCAGCGATTTAATGCTGTTGTTGAAGCGCATGATGGCCCCCTTGCGGCGGTCGTCTACCAGGTGCAGCTTGCGCATGGCGCGATAGGCGTTGTAGCGGAAGTTGTTGTAGCGCTGCGATGTGGTGAGCTGGGCGAGATACGAGTTGAGCGAACCCACGTTGGGGTCGATGCTCATATCGTTGTCGTTCAGTATTATAAGCAGGTTGTTGGGGGTGTTTGCGGCGTTGTTGAGACCCTCGAATGCCAGGCCGCCGGAGATTGAGGCGTCGCCTATAACGGCCACCACGTTGCGGCGGGGCGAGTCGCCTTTCAGCGTGCTGGCCATGGCCATGCCCAGGGCGGCGGAAATGCTGTTGGAGGCGTGGCCGGCGCTGAATGTGTCGTAGCTGCTTTCGGCCGGATTGGGGAAACCGCTGATGCCGTTCATCCTGCGGTTGCCCTCGGCGAAGGCTTTCTGACGGCCCGTCAGGAGCTTGTGGGGGTAGGCCTGGTGCCCCACATCCCACACGATGCGGTCGTAGGGGGTGTTGAACACATAGTGGAGAGCCACCGTGAGCTCCACGGCACCCATGCCCGAGGCAAAGTGGCCGGGATTCTTGCTCAGGGAGTCGATGAGGAAGCTGCGGATTTCGGCGCACAGCTGCGGGAGCTGCTGCACCGACAGCCGGCGAACATCATCGGGCGATGTTATGGAAGAGAGAATATCGTTTGTGGAACTGGCCGTGGGCATTCTAATCTTCTTTAAAGTACTTGCGGTAAAGCGGCACGAAGATGATGATGCCCGACGCTACTATGACGAAGGCTGTGTAAAGGGTAAATCGGGGTGTGCCCTTGATTATAAGGACCACGAGGCCCAACCATAGCACAAAAAGCAGGGCCATACCGGCCGCAGTTGATTTTTTCATCTTCATACGCGGCAAAATTAATCATTTTTGCCGACAATAGCAAAAATACCTGAGTAACTATTCAGCTGTGCCAAGCCGTAAGGAGAAAACTCGAGCAGAGACGCAGAGAATTATATAAAGAGCTGAAAATAGAGGTTAAAGAGCGTCGGTTTTCTCACAAAGATGTGTGTAATGACATCGTGTCTCCTACGCGGCTTTTAATCTGAGTTTCAAAATAATAAATAAACACGCTGCGCCTTTGCGCGATTTTATCCATATGCAAAGCTAATAAGCTGAACGGGGACAGGCTCTATTTCAAGTACATGAATCGCGAGAGCATGCGGGTGCGGAACGATGCCGTGCCCATGGCCGGGTCGCGGGAAATCTCGCTGAGCTGAGCCATAGTGGAGTCCATCAGGGCGTGGGCGTCGGCATACTGCACGATGTCGTCGATGAGCTTGCGCGTGCCTTTTTCAAATGCCTCCTTGTAGTAGACGTATTTTTCGCGCACGAGAATGTGGCGCAGCGTTTCCATCATGATGTCGCGCACGTGTTCGGCTCCGGGGTCGTAGCCGGCGAAGTTCTTGATCTCGCGCCTTATCTGGGTGATTCGCGCGGTGGAGTGGCCGTGCTTGGCACGCATGAGCTCGCGGTCGATTCGGCCCAGGGTTTTCTCCCGCAGCTTGTCCACGTCGGGGTCGAGAAAGAAGTCGAAATATTCGCGTATTTCCTTGCGCGCGCTGTAGGCGTCCATCACCACCTGCACCATCTGTTCGCGGGTCATGGTAGCCAGTTCTTTCTTGAGTTGCAGTTTTCCCATATCCGTCTATCTTTTGCCTATCCTGATTCCGCGCTTGCGCAGCCAGGCGAAAAGATCGCCGTAGGCCTTTTCGCGGGCGGTTTCGCCGGATAAAAACAGGTCGTGCATCCCGTCGGGAATCTCATCGAGGGTGACGTCGCTCCCCAGCATGGGGCCGTATTTCTTCATGTGCTCCACGTTCAGCACGCCGTCGGCACGCTGAAATTGCGGAGTCCATGTGTCGCCCGTGGCGGAACTGTCGGAGTGCATGAGCAGCACAGGCACATCTATGCGGCCCCGGCGCACGTCGCGCTGCGCGCGGGTAATTGCTCCCAGCCACGATGCCTCCACTTTCTGAGGCTCAAGTGTTTTCCAGCGCGTGTCGAAGTCCCACTCGCCGTGGCGCGACTTCAGCAGCGACTGCCCGTAGGGCGACTCGCCCGAGCCCTGCGAGATTTTCCAGCGCGGGAAGAGCTTTCCGAGGCCTCCCACGGCCGGAATGGCTATCTTGCGCATGAAACCGCTTTTGTTCCACTCGAGGAAGGGGCTGTTCAGCACGAGCGCCTGAATCATGGAATCCGGGCGGTTGCTCATATATGAAGACGTGACGAGGCCACCGGTGGAGTGGCCCATGAGCACGGCATGCTTTACGCCGTCGGCCCTCATGGCGGCCAGGGCGGAGTCTATGTCGGCGTAGTATTCGCTGATGTCGCGGGCCTCTGTGGGAGTCTGGCCGGGCAGAATCGAGCGGCCGTATTTGCGGAGGTCCACAGCGTAGAAGTGCACGCAGGAATCGGCCCAGCGGTCGGCTTCCTCGTCCTGGAAGAAATAGTCGTTGTAGCCGTGGATGTACAGCACGCCCAGGGAGTCGCCGCAATCGGAGCGGTGGCGTATCACCGTGGAGCGCACGTGGCCCGAATAATCGTCGGGCATGTCCACGCGGTGCACCTCGAATCCGGCGCCGAGCACCGAGTCCTGCACCCACTTGACGGCCCTGGCCGGAAGTGCGCACAGCAGCGCTGCGAGGAGAAGAGAGAAGGATGTTCGTTTCATGAATCTTGTGTGTTGAGGAGGGTGTCGGCCACGGCGTCGGCGCAACGCATTCCGTCGATGGCGGCGCTCACTATGCCGCCGGCATATCCGGCGCCTTCGCCGCAGGGATAGAGGCCTGCGACAGTCGTGTGGTGCAGGCTTTCAGGGTCGCGGGGCACGCGCACGGGCGATGAGGTGCGCGTCTCGGCGCCAATAAGGGTGGCCTCGGGAGTGAGGAATCCGCGCGCCTTGCGGCCGAAATCACTGAATCCGGCCCGCAGGCGGCGCGCAATGGGCTGGGGCAGAAGTTTGTCGATGCGGGCCGGAACAAGGCCGGGCGCGTAGCTCGTGGAGGGCAGGTCGCACGACGGGCGCCCGGCCACGAAGTCGGTCATGCGCTGTGCGGGAGCCCGCTGCGTGCGTTCGGAGGCTTCAAAGAAGCGATGCTCGATGTCGGCCTGGTATTCCATCATGGCAAGTGGCCCGAACCGGTCATATTCTGCCGGCAGGTCCTCGGGAAGAATCTCCACCACCATTCCGGAGTTGGCCCATCGCGTGCCGCGGTTGCTCGGCGACATGCCGTTCACCACCAGTTGCCCGGGCTCGCTGGCGGCCGGGATGATGAACCCGCCGGGACACATGCAGAAAGAGTAGACCGCCCGGTCGTCGACGCGCGTGAGCATGCTGTACTCGGCTGCGGGCAGCCAGCGGCCGCGGCCTTGGGGCGAGTGATACTGAATTGAGTCGATGAGTTTCTGAGGGTGCTCGAGGCGCACGCCCACGGCTATGCCCTTGGGCTGCATGTCCACCCCGGAGGCGAGCAACATGCGGTAGACGTCGCGCGCCGAGTGGCCCGTGGCCAGAATCACCGGCCCGTGCCATTCGCGTCCTGTGGAGTCCTTGACGCCGGCCACAGCGCCATCCTCGTTGAAAATGAGAGATTCCACGCGGGAGGAGAAATGCACCTCGCCCCCGCAGCCTACGATGGTCTCGCGGATGGCACGGATCACGCCGGGGAGCTTGTCGGTGCCAATATGCGGGTGCACGTCCACCAGGATGTCCTCCGATGCTCCGTGCTGGCACAGCCAGTGGAGCACGGTGTCCACCGGGCCGCGTTTTTTGCTGCGGGTGTAGAGCTTGCCGTCGGAGTAGGCGCCGGCTCCGCCCTCGCCGAAGCAATAATTACTGTCCGGGTCGACCACGCCTTCGCGGCTTATGCGCGCCATGTCCACGCGCCGGGAGTCAACGTCCTTGCCGCGCTCAAGCACGACGGGACGCAAGCCGCGCCGTATCAGCTCCAGAGCGGCAAACAGTCCGGCCGGACCGGCCCCCACGACTATCACCTGCGGCGCGTCGGGCGCCACGGGTTCAAACGGGGTGGGGCGGTACAGCGCGGTGTCCGGTTCGATTTCATCGACATGCACGGCCAAGGAGAGGTTCACCATCACGCGGCGATGGCGCGCATCAATGCTGCGGCGCAGCATGTCCACGCGCTTCACCCTGGCCGGCGCTATCCCCAGCTCGCGGGCCGCCGCAGCCGGGAGCGCATCGGGGTTGTAGGCTATATCGGGAGCTGTCTGCAGCGAAATCTTATGCAGCATTTTCTTTCTGTAATTGACGGTTGAATCGCCGGTTCATAATATATAATGTGAGAACGGCGGTGATGAACGCCAGCACGTCGCTGGCCGACATCGAAGCCCACACACCGTTTATGCCGAAATGCGGAGGCAGAATCCACAGCAGGGGCAGCAGGTAGATGAGCTGGCGCGTGAGCGACAGGAAAATCGAAAGCTTGGGCTTGCCGATGCTCTGGAAGTAGTTCTGTATCACTATCTGCACGCCCACCACGGGGTAGCACACGAAGTAGATGCGGAAACCGCGGCGCGCGATGTCGATCATATCCCTGTCGGTCGTGAACAGCGAACTGATAGTGTCCGGAAAACATTCCGTCACGATCCAGCCGATGGCCGAGATGGCGAAGCCGCAAAGAATGCCGCGCTTCAGCGTGCCCATAACGCGCGAGTGCTGCCGGGCGCCGTAGTTGTAGCCCAGGATGGGCTGCATGCCCTGCGTGACGCCGAATATGATCATCACGAAGAACATGGTGGTGCGGTTGATTATGCCGTAGGCTCCCACGGCGGTGTTGCCCATGTCGCCCGCGCAGTCGAGCAGCGACTTGTTCAGGAACACCACCACCACGCAGGCCGTGCAGTTCATCAGGAAGGGCGACAGGCCTATGCTGTAGATGCGCTTCACCATCGACAGCTCGAAAAAGCGGTCGTGCCAGTTGATGTGCACGAAGCTCTTCTTCGAGAGGAAATGGGCCATCACCCATATGAGCGCGCATGTCTGACCCAGAATCGTGGCGCAGGCCGCGCCGGCGATGCCCCATTTCAGCTTGAAAATGAAAATCGGGGCCATGATCACGTTCACAGCCACTGAAAGCAGAGCCGACACCATGGCCTTGCGGGGGTAGCCCGTGGCACGCATGATGTTGTTGAGGCCTATGAACACATAGCTTATGGGTGTGCCGAAAAGGATTATGCGCATGAACTCGCGGGCATAGGGCAGTGTCTCGTCAGTGGCGCCGAACACCCGCAGGATGGGATCGAGAAACAGCAACGTGAGGCCTCCTATCACAACGGAGTGAACGAGGCATAGCAGTATCACGTTGTTGACCGTGTCGGTGGCGCGTCCTATGTTTTTTTGTCCTAAGAATATGGAGCTTATGGTGGCGCCTCCCACAGCCACGAGGGTACAGAATGCCACCACCAGGTTCATCAGGGGGAAGGTGATGGCGAGACCGGAGATGGCCATGGCTCCCACACCGCGGCCTATGAAGATGCTGTCGATGATGTTGTACAGCGACGTCACCACACTGGCAATAATCGCCGGGAGCGAATATTGCAGCAGCAGGGAGCCTATGGACTTCGTGCCTAAGTCGGCAGGCGAAGAAGCCGGCGTTGCGGGAGTGTTGCTCATAAATAAACAGTTTCTCTATTCTATACAAAGGAGCGGCCGAAATGTTCAGAACGCCTTGAAACTCATGTCGAGGCCTTTGACGCTGTGGGTGAGGGCGCCCACGCTGATGAAGTCGACGCCGGCCTCGCCGTAGCTGCGCAGGGTGTCGAGAGTGATGCCGCCGCTCGACTCAATCTCCATGTGGGGAGCCTTTTCGCGGATGAGCTTTACGGCCTCGGCGGTGCGCTCGGGCGTGAAATTGTCGAGCATGATGCGGTCCACTCCGGCTTCGATGGCCTGGAGGATTTCCTCGGTGTTGCGCACTTCCTGCTCGATGCGCAGGTCTTTGCCCTTCTCCTTGCAATATGCTTTGGCGGAAGCTACCGCGCGGTCGATGCCGCCGGCGAAATCCACGTGGTTGTCCTTGATGAGAATCATGTCGAACAGTCCGATGCGGTGGTTGCAGCCGCCACCGATGTGCACAGCCATCTTTTCGAGCATTCGCATTCCGGGGGTGGTCTTGCGCGTGTCGAGCACCTTGGTCTTGAGGCCGGCCAGGCGTTCCTGATAGCGGGCGGTGGTGGTGGCTATGCCGCTCATGCGCTGCATGATGTTGAGCATCACGCGCTCGGTCTGCAGCAGCGAGCGCACGGGTCCTTCCACTTCAAAGGCTATGTCGCCGGGACGCACATGTGCGCCGTCGTTGATATACACCGTCATCTTGAGCGACGGGTCGAACTTCTCGAAAACCTTTCTGGCGATGTCCACGCCTGCCAGGATGCCTTCTTCTTTGATGATAAGGCGCTGGCGCCCCATTGCATCGGCGGGGATGGTGCTGAGGGTGGTGTGGTCGCCGTCGCCTATGTCTTCGGCAAATGCCAGCGACAGCAGGTCGTCTATTAATTCGTCGGTGGATTTCATGCTGTTTAAATAATTAATGTTACTTTTGTGCAAAAGTACAAAAAAAATCAATATGAAGATACAACTCATGGTCACGGGCCGCACGCGCGACGAGGCTCTGGCGCAGCTCACGCAGCGCTACGCCTCACGCGTGCAGCACTATGTGCCCTTTGAAATAGTGGAGCTGCCCGATGTGCGCACCACACGCGCCACCACCGAGGCAGCCCAGAAACAGGCCGAAGGAGCGCAGATGCTCAAAAACATCCATCCTTCCGACTATGTGGTGCTCCTCGACGAACACGGGCGGCAGATGACCTCGAGAGAGTTCGCCACGTTCATCGACCGCAAGATGTCGACGCTCCCGCGCAATCTGATTTTCGTGGTGGGTGGCCCTTATGGTTTCTCCGACGATGTGCGTTCGCGCGGCGATTCGCTGCTGGGCCTATCGGCCATGACATTCAGCCACGAAATGGTGCGCCCGTTTTTCGTAGAGCAGATCTACCGGGCCATGACGATACTGCGCGGCGAGCCTTATCACCACGATTAGCACTTTTTAACAATTAATTTTGCGTTGCCTCTTGCACGGTTCGGAAATAAGCCGTAACTTTGCAGCGCAAATGAGGCGATTTAGTGTAGTGGCCTAGCACGCCACCCTCTCAAGGTGGAGACTCGGGTTCGATTCCCGAATTCGCTACTCGCCTAAGACTCCTGAGCCCCACAGCTCGGGAGTTTTTGTTTTTGAAGACGTTACTTATATCGAAGTATGATCATCAACAACTCGCGTTTTCTTGTCAGCGCACCCTCGGAAAGCAAGTGCCCTGCCGACAACCGCCATGAATATGCGTTCATCGGCAGGTCGAATGTGGGCAAATCGTCGCTCATCAACATGCTGCTGGGCCGCAAGGACCTGGCCAAGACATCGTCCACGCCCGGCAAGACCATGCTCATAAACTTCTTTCTTGTGAACGATAGCTGGGTGCTGGTCGACCTGCCCGGCTATGGCTATGCAGCCCGCAGCAAGGCCGACCGTGCCAAGCTCGAAGTGATGATTAAAGACTACATCCTGAACCGCCGGCAGCTCACCAATCTCTTTGTGCTCGTCGACTCACGCCATGCGCCGCAGCGCATCGACATGGAGTTCATGGAGTGGCTGGGCGAGAACGGTGTGCCGTTCAGCATCGTTTTCACCAAGCTCGACAAGCTCACGTCCACGGCTGCCAAAAAAGCCACGGAGGTGTATCTCGAGGCACTGAAAGAGAAGTGGGAAGAGCTTCCGCCGGTGTTCCGCACCTCGAGCGAGGACAAACGCGGGCGCGAGGCCATTCTCGACTATATCGAAGAACTGAATAAGTTGCCATTAGAATAACTACAGGCTCATATTATGCTTGAAATCAGCGAAATATTCAATGCCGCCGCTGTCCTGAAGGGCGTGGCCCGCAAGACAGCCATCATCCCGGCCCCGAAAATCAATCCTGAGGCTGAAGTATATCTCAAAACCGAAAACCTGCAGCTCACCGGCTCGTTCAAGCTGCGTGGAGCCTACTATAAAATCTCCCAGCTCAGCGACGAGGAGAAAGCCAAGGGCGTGATAGCCTGTTCGGCCGGCAACCATGCCCAGGGCGTAGCGCTGGGTGCGAGCCGCAATGGCATAAACGCCGTAATCTGCCTGCCGGCCGGTGCCCCCATCTCGAAAGTGGAGGCCACGCGCAGCTATGGTGCGGAGGTTTGCCTGGTGCCCGGCGTGTACGACGACGCCTACGCCCGCGCCATCGAGCTCCAGAAAGAGCGCGGCTACACATTCGTGCATCCCTTCGACGACCCTAAGGTGATTGCAGGCCAGGGCACCATCGGCCTCGAAATTCTCGAGCAGATGCCCGATGTGGAGGCCGTGGTCGTGCCCATCGGTGGCGGTGGTCTCATCAGCGGCGTGGCTTTCGCCATTAAGACACTGCGGCCCGAAATCAAGATATATGGCGTGCAGTCGTCGGGAGCTCCTTCCATGGCTGCCTCGCTGCAGGAGGGCCACATAGCGCGCCTGGGCGAGGTGAGCACCATAGCCGACGGCATAGCCGTGAAGGAGCCCGGTGTCAACACCTTCGAGATGTGCAACAAATACGTCGACGAGGTCGTGACCGTGAGCGACGAGGAGATAGCTGCCGCTATTCTTGCCCTCATCGAGCAGCAGAAGATCATCGCCGAAGGCGCCGGTGCAGTATCGGTCGCTGCCGTGATGTACAACAAGGTTCCCGTCAAGGGTAAGAAAGTCGTTTGCCTGGTGAGCGGCGGCAATATCGACGTGAACACCCTCAGCCGCGTGATCACCCGCGGACTGTCGAAGAGCGGTCGCAACTACACCTTCACTATCGACCTTGCCGATAAACCCGGCCAGCTGTCGGGCGTGTGCAACGTGATAGCCGACGCCGGCGGCAACATCATTTCCGTGGCCCACGAGCGCATCAACACCAGCGCAGAAATCAACGGCTGCACGATACGTATCGAGCTCGAAACACGCGACAACAACCACATAGCCAGCATTCGCGAGGCTCTCGCCGGCAAGGGCTACAACGTGCTCAATTAACGGCTCAGGCGTGCTGCCAGTAGGGCGTCGGCCATCGTGAGGCACGCCAGGGCCTCCACCACCGGCACAGCGCGTGGCACCGCACACACATCGTGGCGCCCCCGCGGCTCAAGCGTGCATTCCGTTCCATCGGTGTGCACGCTTTGTATAGGCCGCATCATGGTGGCTATGGGCTTGAAGGCCACGCGCATGGTTATGTCCTCGCCCGTGGAGATGCCGCCGAGGATACCGCCTGCAAGATTTCTCTCGGTGTGCAGGGCGCTGTCGAAACCCGTAGGCCGGTCGAGGCATTCCGAGCCTTTTTTGCCGGCGGAGCTGAAGCCCTGGCCATATTCAAAGCCCTTTACTGCGTTCAGGCTCATCATGGCCAGTGCCAGACGCGCCTGGAGCTTTCCGAAAAGCGGTTCGCCCAGTCCGGCCGGCACACCGGAAATCACGCAGCCTATCACGCCTCCGAGGGTGTCGCCATCGGCACGGGCTTGAGCCAGGGCAGTCTCCATATCTTCGGGGTCGGTAAAACCTCCTATACTTTCTATTGTGGCAACCACCTTGATGCCGTAGCGTGTGAGCAGTTGGCGCGCCATTGCTCCCGCTGCAACGGTCGCGGCAGTGGTGCGTGCACTTGCGCGGCCGCCTCCGCGATGGTCGCGGATTCCGTATTTCAAAAGGTATGTGGCGTCGGCATGCCCCGGGCGTATGGTGTTTTCGAGCATGTCGTAGTCGCCGCTGCGAGCATCCGTGTTGGCTATGGTGAACGCTATGGGTGTTCCGGTAGTCATGCCGTTGTAAAGGCCCGACAGTATTTCTATTCTGTCGTCTTCACGGCGTGCCGATACGCCCGTGCCCCGGCCGGGTCGTCGCCTGTCCAGCTCGGCCTGGATAGCGTCTGTGTCCAGGGCGAGCCCGGCGGGCATCCCGTCCACCACGCCGCCCACCGCGGGGCCGTGGCTTTCACCGAAAGAGGTGAAGCGGAAGAATTGGCCGAGCGTGTTCATTGCGCGATGTCGGCTACGGAAGCACCCACGTAGGAAATGAGTGCTTCGGGGTTGATTTCAATCTGCAGGCCACGCACTCCCGCACTCACGTAGATAGTGTCGTGCTCCGTGGCCGAGCTGTGGAAGAAGGTGGGGAACGCCTTCTTCATCCCCACAGGGCTGCACCCTCCGCGGATATAGCCCGTCACCGGCAGCAGCTCCTTCATGGGAATGAGGTCGGCCTTCTTGTCGCCGGCAGCCTTCGCGGCTTTCTTCAGGTCCACCTCCCGGTTGCCGGGAACGACACACACGAAGTAGCCCGTGCGCTCGCCTTTGAGCACGAGAGTCTTGAACACGCGGTTGATGTCTTCGCCGAGTTCGGCGGCCACATGGTCGGCCGCCAGGTTGTCGGGGTCGACGGTGTAGGGCACGAGTTTGAATTCCACGCCGGCTGCCTCGAGCAGTCGCGATGCGTTAGTTTTGGGCTGTTTTGCCATTCTGCTGGTGTTTAGAATGCAAAAATATAAAAAAAATGTCTATCTTCGCACTATAATTCACAGCCATGCCACATTCAACGCGCGAACAACTCATAGATGTAGCCCGTCAACTCTTTGCCAGAAAGGGAGTTGACGCCACCACTATGGGCGATATCGCCAATGCAAGCGAGCGTGGCCGCCGCACGATATACACCTATTTCCGGAACAAGAAGGAAGTATATGCCGCCGTGCTCCAAAGCGAGAGCGATGCATTGCTCAGCCGCCTGGAAGCCATAGTGCGGTCCGATGCTCCCGTTGAGCACCGCCTGCGCGACTTTCTCTCGGTGCGTCTCATCCAGAGGCGCGAGGAGATGTCGGCCGCGGCCTCGCTCCGGGCCCTGTTCAAGCCCGACCTGCGCCGCATGAGCCGCGTGCGTTGCCTCGTGCGGGACAGAGCCCGGGCGTTACTCCACGAGCTTTTGGCCGAGGGCGTGGAGCAGGGCCGTTTCGATGGTGGCCGCTGCGCCATGCTCGAAGGCTTTGCGCTCGACTGCATGCATGCCATGGATATTGCCGGAGCCGATACCGACGCTTCGGGCCTTGCAGTCTCGGCCGATGCGATGCTGGATTTCATTATTTCCGATATATGCGCTGCGGCGACAAAAAAATGAGGCTGAAATGCGTGTTAATCGTGAATAAATGAGTATTTTTGTGGTCGGAATGAAACTGCGCCGTTCGCTCATATTATTTTTAGCCTCATTTGTGGTAGCTGCAAGAATAGCCGTTTTTGCAGCCGCGCCCGCCGATAAACGCCCCTTTACAGTGGTGATTGATCCCGGCCATGGCGGTAAGGATTACGGCTGTGTGGGCAAACTTACGAGCGAAAAGGTCATCGTGCTCGATGTGGCCAGGAAGATGGCCGAGCATCTGGCCAAGGAGCATCCCGAGGTAAAGGTGGTGTTCACCCGCGACGACGACCGCTTTCTGTCGTTGCAGCAGCGTGCCGATGTGGCAAACCGCGCTTCGGGCGATGTGTTCGTGTCGATTCATGTAAACAGTGTGGACAAGCGCTCGCGCAACCGCGAGAGCGTGCACGGCGCCAGCGTCTATACCCTGGGACTGCACAAAAACGACAACAACCTGAACGTGGCCATGCGCGAAAACGCCGTCATGGAGCTCGAACCGGATTATTCGGCCAAGTATCAAGGCTTTGACCCGTCGTCGAGCGAGAGCTACATAATATTTGAACTCAATCAGAACAGCCACGTGGCCAACAGCCTGCAGCTGGCCTCGGCCATGCAGGGCGAACTGATATCCACTGCCGGACGTGCCGATAAGAATATACGTCAGGCCGGCTTCTGGGTGCTCTGGGCCGTGGCTATGCCCTCGGTGCTGGTGGAACTGGATTTTATCTGCAACCCGGCCATGGAAAAATTCCTCAATTCTTCCGACGGCCGCGATAAGTGCGCCCGGGCGCTGGCAAATGCTTTCGGCGCCTACTACGAGCGCCATCGCCGCGACCGGCAGTCGCCCCGTGCATCAGAGCCGGCTCCGCAACCCGCAACTAAGGAGGCGGGCGAAGAGCAGCCTGCGGAGCAAGTGGCCGGCGATGCTACCTACCACATTCAGTTTCTCACCTCGGGCAAAAAACTTGCTGCCGGCGACGCGCGCCTCAAGGGCATCAGCGACGTCGACTGCTACCTCGACGGCAAGACCTACAAATACTATTCCGGCACTTTTTCGAGCATGGACGAGGCTCGCAGGGCGCTCGCTGCCGTGCGGAAGAAATATGCCGAGGCATTCATAATCAAGCTACAAAACGGAAAACGAATATAAAATGAAAAGCGCTGTAAAGAAAGAACTTATCATAGGCGGACTCGTGATTGCCGCCCTTGCGATTCTCATCTTCGGCATTGATTTCCTGAAGGGCATCAATGTGTTCAAGGCTGCCAACTATTATTATGTGGAATACACCGATGTCGAAGGCCTCGCAATCTCCGCACCGGTGAATCTCAATGGCTACAAGGTGGGACAGGTTCGCGAGATTAACTACGAATTCGACAATCCCGGACATGTAAAAGTGGAGCTGAGCCTCGACCGCCAGCTCAAACTGCCGCGCGGCACACAGGCTGTGCTCGCTGCCGACCTGCTGGGCACGGCCACCATAAGCCTGCGTCCCGGCCAGTCCACGGAGTTTTGCAAAGTGGGCGACACGCTCGAAGGTGTCAACGACAAGGGCCTGATGGCCGGGGTGGGGAACATGATGCCGTCTATCGAGGGTATATTTCCCAAAATCGACACCCTGCTTTCCAACTTGAATGCCATCACCGCCGACCCGGCCCTCACGGCCTCGGTGAAGCGCCTCGACGGCATCACAGCCAATCTCGAGCTCACCACCCAGCGCCTTTCCTCGCTGCTGGCCTCGCTGCCGCCTGTGGCCCGCGACGTTAAGGCTGCTACTGCCAATCTTGATTCCATCACCGGCGATATTGCTGTGCTTTCGGGCCGCATGCGCGAGCTTCCCGTAGATTCGCTCACGGCAGACCTTGCCGCAACGATAGCCAATCTTCATGCCCTCACCGAGGAGCTGAAGAATCCGGACGGATCACTGGGTCAGCTCATGAACAATCCCGATCTGTACAACAATCTCAACAGCACCGTTTCGAGCCTCGACTCGCTTTTCGTGGACATAAAGCGCAACCCAAAGCGCTACATCAGCATCAAGCTGCTGTAACGTCGGGGTCCGGTGCCACCGCATAGCAGGCAAGAAAAACCGGAGGCTGCTCAGCCTCCGGCTTTTTCTCGATAAAATGTGTTTTGTAATCGATTGAAGAACTATCGATTACGGCAATTTTGAAATTTCCAAATTTTCAGTCTATTGTTTTTTTGGAAAATTATTGTCATCTTTGCTTTGCCAATTGAAACAGCACACATTTCCCTAAGACTCCGTCATGGAAAAAGATCACCAGCAGCTATGGGAGGAATGTCGTCGGATCATCAAAGACCATATTCCTCCTGCACAGTACGACACGTGGTTCCGCGACATTACGTCGCTGAGCTTCGACGGCTCGTCGCTTACGCTTCAGGTGCCCTCGGCAATCTTCATGGATCAGCTTGAAGAGCGCTATCTCGAGTTGCTCGTGGCCGCCATCCGGAAGGTCTATGGCAGTGTTAAGCTGTACTATAAGTTGCTGTAACGGCAGGTAAATACAGCCACGTTGATGGCACGGAAAAAGCCGGAGGCTGCTCAGCCTCCGGCTTTTTCTCGATAAAATGTGTTTTGTAATCGATTGAAGAACTATCGATTACGGCAATTTTGAAATTTCCAAATTTTCAGTCTATTGTTTTTTTGGAAAATTATTGTCATCTTTGCTTTGCCAATTGAAACAGCACACATTTCCCTAAGACTCCGTCATGGAAAAAGATCACCAGCAGCTATGGGAGGAATGTCGTCGGATCATCAAAGACCATATTCCTCCTGCACAGTACGACACGTGGTTCCGCGACATTACGTCGCTGAGCTTCGACGGCTCGTCGCTTACGCTTCAGGTGCCCTCGGCAATCTTCATGGATCAGCTTGAAGAGCGCTATCTCGAGTTGCTCGTGGCCGCCATCCGGAAGGTCTATGGCAGTGTTAAGCTGTACTATAAGTTGCTGTAACGGCAGGTAAATACAGCCACGTTGATGGCACGGAAAAAGCCGGAGGCTGCTCAGCCTCCGGCTTTTTCTCGATAAAATGTGTTTTGTAATCGATTGAAGAACTATCGATTACGGCAATTTTGAAATTTCCAAATTTTCAGTCTATTGTTTTTTTGGAAAATTATTGTCATCTTTGCTTTGCCAATTGAAACAGCACACATTTCCCTAAGACTCCGTCATGGAAAAAGATCACCAGCAGCTATGGGAGGAATGTCGTCGGATCATCAAAGACCATATTCCTCCTGCACAGTACGACACGTGGTTCCGCGACATTACGTCGCTGAGCTTCGACGGGTCGTCTCTTACGCTGTCGGTACCCTCGGCCATCTTCTTGGAGCAGCTCGAAGAACGCTATCGCGAGTTGCTTGTGCCTGCCATCCGGAAAGTCTACGGCCGCGTGACGTTGAGCTATTATTATAATAATGTGAAGGACGACCCGCAGTCGGCCGTAAAAATCCGTTCGTCGGAGCCTTCGGTTGTGATTCTCAACGGCACGTCGCCCAAGACCGGAGGGCGCAACCAGGAAGAGGACGTGAACCCGCATCTGAATGCGCGCTACAATTTTGAAAACTACTGCAGCGGTGCCAGCAACCGTCTTGCATGGGGTATAGGCCAGTCGATAGCCAACGACCCCACGATCAAGACCTACAATCCGCTGTTCATTTTCGGCGCCACGGGCGTGGGCAAGACGCATCTGATTCAAGCCATAGGCATCCGCATCAAGGAGCGCGACCCGCGCACCAAGGTGCTATATGTGACGGCGCGCGAATTTCAGAGCCAGTACACAGCCGCCGAGACAAGCGGAAACACCAACGGTTTCTTCCACTTCTATCAAAGCATAGACACCCTGATAATCGACGACATTCAGGACCTCAGGGGCAAACCCAAAACCCAGAACACATTCTATCATATATTTAACCATCTGCATCAGAACGGCCGGCAGATAATAATGTCGAGCGATTGCTCTCCGGCCGATATGGAGGGATTCGAGGAGCGCTTGCTTTCGCGTTTCCGCTGGGGCATGAACGCACACCTCGACACGCCCGACCTGGAGCTGCGCCGCAACGTGCTCCATCGCAAGGCCGAGCAAGATGGTCTCGAACTGCCCGAAGATGTTGTCGACTACATTGCAGCCAATATCACCGACAGCATCCGCGAGCTCGAGGGCATTGTGGTGTCGCTGGTGGGACGCGCTGCTGTCCTGAACGTGGACATTTCCCTGGAGCTCGCGCGCAGCGTCGTTGCAAACGCCGTGCGCATCAATCGTCGCCAGGTGAATTTCGAGATGCTCACTGCGGCCGTGTGTGAATATTATGGGGTCGATTCCGACCACATTTTCACCAAGAGCCGCAAGCGCGAGATAAGCGATGCCCGCCAGGTGATAATGTATCTTGCCAAGAAAATCATGAGAATGCCCTTTACCACAATAGGCGTTCGGCTTGGGCGCACACACGCCACCGTGATGTATTCCTGCAAGAACATCGAGGAGCGTCTGCCTCTCGAAAAGCAGCTTTCCGACGACCTCGCCGCCATCGAGGCGATGCTGTCGCAGTAATCCGCTGTCTTAGCGTCAGTTAAACTTTTTGATAACTTTTTGAAAATCACAAAACGGCTACCTTGCTATAAATCAGCGAGGTAGCTTTGTATTTTGGAAAATTCCAAAATATTTTCAAATCTAATGCTGTAAAAATTTGGATAAGATAAATGATTTTCGCAACTTTGCAGTCACCATTCATTGAACACTTCACCTACCTTTCTACTGTGGAAAAAAATAAGAACTATACATTCGACGAGGTGTATGCTGCCACGCTCGAATATTTCGGTGGCGACGAGCTTGCCGCCCGTGTCTGGTCCAGCAAGTATGCTCTTAAGGATTCTTTCGGCCACATCTTCGAGCTCACTCCCGACGACATGCACCATCGCATCGCATCGGAGATAGCCCGCGTTGAGGCACGCTATCCCAATCCCATGAGCGAGCAGGAAATCTTCGATCTGATGAAGGATTTCCGCTACATCGTGCCCCAGGGCAGTCCCATGACCGGTATCGGCAACGACTACCAGGTGGGCTCGCTGAGCAATTGCTTCGTGATCGGTCTCGACGGCAATCCCGACAGTTATGGTGGAGTGATACGCATCGACGAAGAGCAGGTGCAGCTCATGAAGCGTCGCGGTGGAGTGGGGCACGACCTCTCCCACATCCGCCCCAAAGGTATGCCCGTGAAAAATTCGGCCCTCACCAGCACCGGCCTCGTGCCCTTTATGGAGCGCTACAGCAACAGCACCCGCGAGGTGGCCCAGGACGGTCGCCGCGGCGCCCTGATGATGACAGTGAGCATCAAGCATCCGGACAGCGAAGCATTCATTGATGCCAAGATGACCGAAGGAAAGGTCACGGGTGCCAACGTGAGCGTGCGCATCGACGACGATTTCATGCGAGCCGTGGAAGAGGACGTGCCCTATGTGCAGCAGTATCCCGTGGTCGGCGCCGATCCCATGGTGTCGAAGGAAATAGATGCTAAGGCTCTGTGGAGCAAAATCATACACAACGCCTGGAAATCGGCCGAGCCCGGCGTGCTTTTCTGGGATACCATCACCCGCGAGAGCGTGCCCGACTGCTACGCCGACCTGGGTTTCCGCACCATCTCCACCAATCCCTGCGGCGAGATACCCCTGTGTCCCTACGACAGCTGCCGCCTGCTGGCAATCAACCTGTTCAGCTATGTGCGCAATCCCTTCACTGCAGAGGCCTATTTCGACTTCGACCTCTTCGCCGAGCATGTGGCGAAGGCGCAGCGCATCATGGACGACATCATCGACCTCGAGATGGAAAAAATCGACAAGATTCTCGAAAAGGTCGATTCCGACCCCGAAACCGAAGAGGTTAAGGCCACTGAGCGCAACCTCTGGCTCAAAATCAAGGCCAAGACCGCAAAGGGTCGCCGCACCGGCGTGGGCACCACGGCCGAAGGCGACATGCTGGCCGCCCTTGGCTACCGCTACGGCACGCCCGAGGCCACGGATTTCAGTGTGAGCGTGCACCGTGCGCTCGCCCTGGCTGCATATCGCAGCAGCGTGGAGCTGGCCAAGGAACGCGGCGCATTTGAGGTGTTCGACTTCGAGCGCGAGAAGAACAATCCCTTCATCAACCGCCTGCGCGAGGCGTCGCCGGAGCTCTACGAGGCAATGAGCCGCCACGGACGCCGCAACATCGCGTGCCTCACCATCGCTCCCACCGGCACCACCAGCCTGATGACACGCACCACCAGCGGCATCGAACCGGTGTTCATGCCCGTGTACAAGCGCCGCCGCAAGGTGAACGCCAACGACGTAGAGACCCGCGTGGACTTCGTGGATGAAAACGGGGATGCTTTCGAGGAATACGTCGTTTACCATCCCAAGTTCATCGACTGGATGCGCATCAATGGCATAGAGGTGCGCCAGGACTACAGCCAGGAAGAGCTCGACGCGCTCGTGGCCCGTTCCCCCTATGCCGGCGCCACAAGCAACGACATCGACTGGATGGAGAAGGTGAACATGCAGGGCCGCATTCAGAAATGGGTGGACCACAGCATTTCGGTGACCATCAACCTGCCTGCCGATGTGAGCGAGGAACTCGTGAACCGTCTCTATCTCGCAGCCTGGCATGCAGGCTGCAAGGGATGCACAGTCTATCGCGACGGTTCGCGCTCGGGCGTGCTGGTGGCCATGGAAAAGAAACAGCCCGAAAAAGCGGCTCCGGCAGCTGTGCCCGTCGTGGGTAAGCGCCCCATCGAGCTTGAGGCCGATGTAGTCCGTTTCCAGAACAACAAGGAGAAATGGATTGCATTCATCGGTCTGCGCGACGGCAAGCCCTATGAAATCTTCACCGGTCTCACCGACGATGAAGACGGCATTTTCTGCCCCAAGAGCGTGAGCCACGGCAAAATCATCAAGGCCGTGGACGAGCGCGGCAACAAGCGCTACGACTTCCAGTTCATCAACAAGCGCGGCTACAAGACCACCATCGAGGGCCTCAGCGAGAAATTCAATCCTGAGTACTGGAACTACGCAAAACTCATCTCCGGTGTGCTCCGCTACGGAATGCCCGTCGACCAGGTGCTGAAACTCGTGGGCAGCCTCGAGCTTGACTCCCAGAGCATCAACACATGGAAAATGGGTGTGGAGCGCGCTCTCAAGAAGTATCTCCCGAACGGCACGCAGGCCAGCGGCCAGAAGTGCCCCAAATGCGGCCAGGAAACCCTCGTATACCAGGAAGGCTGCCTCATCTGCACATCGTGCGGCACCAGCAAGTGCGGCTGATTCCTGAGACCGGCAAATCTTAAAATTATTTAAAAAGGCGCGTATCTCGCGCCTTTTTTATACTTTTACAAAAAGATTATATCACAACTTACAACCATGAAATTAACCTTACATATTGACTATCATACGGAGTGGGGCGAAAGCATAGCCGTGTGCGATGCCGCAGGCCGGGAAATTCCCATGCAGCCCAAGCCCGGCACCGACCGCTGGGTGGCCCATCTGGATATTGAAGCCTCCGAGCTGCCCTACAGCTACGGCTACGCCGTGGTGCGCGGAGGAGCCACGGTAAGGCGGGAGTGGGGCGAGCCCCACATGCTCGAGTGCGGCGACTTGCTGCACGGATGCACCGTGCTCGACCACTGGAATGATATGCCTGCCGACAAGCCCTTCTATTCATCGGCATTCACTTCGTGCATATTCCGCCGCGAGGCACCCGCAGCCGAGCCGGACGAGGCTCACGCAGGCAAAGTGTTGTTTAAGGTCGAGGCGCCCGTGGTGGCTCCCGGACAGATTCTCGCTCTGTGCGGCTCTACTCCCTCGCTGGGCTCGTGGAACACGGCTAAGGCTGTGCGCATGAACGACGCTGCCTTCCCCGTGTGGACTGCTTCTGTCGATGCCCGCGACCTCACCGCTGCGAGCGAGTACAAATTCATAGTGTTGGACGCTTCCGATGGTCGCGTCGTAGCCTGGGAAAACGGCGAGAACCACCGCCTGGGCATCACGCCTGCCATAGGCGAGGCCACGGTGGTGGCGGGCCTGCGCGTGCGCAACCCGTTCAGCCACTGGAAAGGTGCCGGCGTGGCGATTCCCGTATTCGCCCTGCGCAGCAACGACGACTTCGGCGTGGGCGACTTCTATGACCTTAAGAGCATGATCGACTGGGCCGCACTCACCGGACAGCGTTTCGTGCAGATACTTCCCATCAACGACACCACCATGACCCACACATGGATGGATTCGTATCCCTACAACGCCAACTCTACGTTTGCACTCCATCCCATGTACCTGCGTCTGCAGGAGCTGGGCACTCTCAAGAACAAAGAGCGTCGCGAGTACTTTGAGCGTCTGGCAGCCGAACTGAACGCCCTGCCGCAGATCGACTACGAGCGCGTGAACGAGGGCAAGATAGAATACTTCCGCGAGATTTTCGCCCAGGAGGGCGCGCGGGTGCTTGCCTCCAAACCTTTCAAGGCTTTCCTTTCGGCCAACCGCGGATGGCTGCTGCCCTATGCCGCCTTCTGTGTGTTGCGCGACCGCTACAACACCCCAGACTTCCACGAGTGGCCCGAACATGCAGTCTACGACGCCGCCGCGATTGAGAAATTTGCCGCCGAAAATGCCGATGAGATCAACTATGTCTACTACCTCCAGTACCATCTGGACAAGCAGATGCGCCACGTGGCAACATACGCCGCCGAGCACGGCGTGGCCATAAAGGGCGACATTCCCATCGGTATTTCGCGTACGAGCGCCGATGCATGGCAGAGTCCCGAGCTGTTCAACATGGACTCGCAGGCCGGAGCGCCGCCGGACGATTTCTCCATCCTGGGACAGAACTGGGGATTCCCCACCTACAACTGGGACGTGATGGCCCGCGACGGCTACGCCTGGTGGAAAGCACGTTTCCGCAAGATGAGCGAGTATTTCGACGCCTACCGCATAGACCACGTTCTTGGTTTCTTCCGCATCTGGCAGATACCCATGGATGCCATTCACGGCCTGCTGGGAGTGTTCAATCCGGCGCTCCCGTTCACGCCGGATGAACTCAGCCGTAATTACGACTTCTGGCTGAATCCCGCCCGCCACACGCGGCCCTATATCGCCGACTGGTTCCTGGGCGATTTCTTCGGCGAGCACACCGATGCTGCACGCGAGCGTTTTCTCGTGCCGCAGGGCGACGGCACCTACTCGCTGCGCCCGGAATTCGACACTCAGCGCAAGGTGGCCGCGTATTTCGCCGCCCTCGACAAGAACGACGAGAACACCGCGCTGTGCAATGCACTGATGCTCCTCATCGACAACGTGCTCTTCATCGAAGACCCCGTGGAGCACGGCAAATACCACCCGCGCATCTCTGCGCAGCAAAGCTACATCTACCGCTCCCTCAACGACTACGAGCGCTGGTGCTTCGACCGCCTCTACAACGACTTCTTCTATCACCGCCACGACGCTTTCTGGTATGAGAAAGCCATGGCCAAGCTCCCGCCGCTCATCGATGCTACGGGCATGCTGGTGTGTGCCGAGGACCTCGGTATGATTCCCCATTGCGTGCCGTCGGTGATGAACCGCCTCGAGATACTGTCGCTGGAGATTCAGCGTATGCCCAAAGACCCCGGCACAGAGTTCGGCCACACGGAGAGCTATCCCTACTACAGCGTGTGCACCACATCCACCCACGACATGGGCGGCATACGCCAGTGGTGGGAAGAAGACCGCGAGGCCACGCAGCGTTTCTACAACCAGGTGTTGAGCGAGCCGGGGCAGGCCCCTTATTTCGCTGAGCCCTGGGTGTGTCGCCGCATCATCGACAAACATCTCTATTCGCCCTCGATGCTGTGCATCCTTCCCCTCCAGGACTGGCTGAGCATCGACGGCAACCTGCGCCGCAACGACCCGCGCGAGGAGCAGATCAACGTTCCCGCCAACTCCCGCCACTACTGGCGCTACCGCATGCACCTCACCCTCGAGCAGCTTCTCGACTCACACAACTTCAACCGCGAGCTGCGCGCCGCAATAGCCCACAGCGGCCGCTGACAGATTTCAAGCAACGACATAAAAAATCGGCTCCCGCATCGGGAGCCGATTTTTTATGTCTTGGATTCGTCGAATCAGAATGGGAGAGTGAAGTCGGCAAACTCGAGGTCCTTAGATGCACGGTCGCGCAGGCTGCTGTCGAGGCGAACAGCCTGTTTCAGATTGGTGTTGAGCATCTGCTGGTTGCCGGTGCGTGCGCCCAGAATGGCCATGAGATAGAAGGTCGTGGCGTCGGGGTTGTTGATGGCAGCCAGGGTGCCCTTGGCCTTGTTGTAGTCCTTCGTGAGAATCTGGGCGAGGGCGGCGTTGTTGCTCTTGGTGTCGCCGAAGGCGCGGGCAGCGGCAGCGTTGTCGCCCTGCTTCAGGTAGTAAACGCCGAGGGCATCGTTCAGCTCGTTCACGCCGGCAGCGGCGCCGAAGAGCTGGTTGGCCTTGCTGTAGTTCTTGTTGAGCATTTCGATGAGGCCGAGGTTCATCTGGGGCTCGCCGTTGGCGGGAGCCAGACGGGCTGCCTTGTTGAAGTTGGCGGCGGCATCCTTGTAGTTGCCGGCCACGTACTGGGTGAGGCCCAGGTCGTTCCACGTGCGGTAGTCGTCGGGGAAGAGCTCGGTGGCCTTGGAGTAGATGGCCATGCGGCGGCCGTTGTCGTCGGTGAGGGTGGCGGCGTAGAGCATTTCGTCTACGTTGAGGGCTGCGGGATTGGTGTCGAAGAGATTCACGATTTCCTCGTCGCTCTTGCCTATCACGTTCACGCTGGCGGTGATGCGGCTGTAGCGCAGCTGGGGCAGGATGTTGTCGGCCAGCTGCTCGAAGATATTGGACAGGTTGCGGATTTCGCGCTCGCGCTCTTCGGGGTCCTTATACATCGAAAGCACGCTCAGGATGAGTTCCTTGTCCTGGATGTTGCTCTTGCTCACAAGTTCCTGGAAACCGGCCCAGTCTTCGGCGGTGAACTGCGAGGTGAGCTCGCCGAACTCCGTGATTTTGTCTTTCTTGAGCTGGTCGCGCACGTATGCATCGGTGTTGTGCTCGCGGTTCTCGGCCAGGCGACGGTTCAGGTCGTAGCCGCCGTCGGGCGAAGCGTAGGACGAGATGTTGATTTCCTCGATCTGGCGGTTGTCGGCAGCGCTGGCATTGCGGATTTCCTTCTGCAGCTCCAGCATAGCGTCGGTCTTGAGCTCGCCGGCGCGGATGTTGGCCTGGTTGATGAGGAACATGATGTCGGCGGCATACTTTTCATTGATGATGCGCTGGAATGCATCGGGGGCTAGGGCGGGAGTGACGCCGGCTGCATTTGCCATAGCGGCGGTGGTGACTACACCCTTGGCCACGCGCACGCGGGGCAGAACGTACTGCTTGCCGCCCTGGCGCACGTTGAATGCCAGCTCCAGGTCGCTCTGCGCCATTTCGGGCACGTAGTTGTAGCTCACGGGGATAGTGAGCGTGCCGCCCTGCTCGTAGCTCACGACGGGAGCGTTGCCACGCACATTCTCGCCCTGGAAGCTGTAGGGCTGCGAAGCGGTTTCGGTGCCGTTGTACACCAGATAGGGCGTAACGGTCACTTCAGCGTTCTTGACAAAGAACTTGGCGGGAACGCGGGCGCTCACAGTGGCAGGCACCTTTTCGCCTACCACTTCGAGCGGATTGGGGTTCACCGTGAAGTAGTCGGAGCTGAACTGTCCGAGTTTCTTTCCGCAGGAGCTGAGAGCCAGAACGGCACCGGCTGCTGCAATCGCGCATAGTTTGCGGTTCATAATGTGATATTGGATGGGTTAAATAAGTAAGCGTTTAAATTTATGCAAATATAGCCATTTTTGGGGGCTCCGCAATCTTTAGCACGATTTATTTTCAGAAAATACGTATATTTTTGCACCTGCGGGCAAGTGCAAGTCTTGAAACAGTCAAGCTTTGATTGCTCGTCTGCGAATGGGCGACATTAGCTTGGCGCCGAAATTCTGAGAACTGAATAAGCTTGGTGCGCCGAAAGTCATTTGATTTTGCCTCCCCAGGGAATGTAAGAGATTATATCATCGATAATGGTAGACACAATATCTAAGTCCTCGTTCAACACAGATTGCGAATTGACGGTGAAGGCGGCACGAGCGTTGAAACTGGGCATGTCTTCAACGGAGTTGAAATTTAGTTATTCGGAAAATAAACGTCGATAACTTGCTTATTTTTAAGCTAATTATTGAAGATATGGCGGTTGCAAAAGACGAGGTTAGATAATTTATAAGGGTCTCATTAACCTTTCGGAAGGAGTTAGATTACCAGAAACAATGCATTTCTTTACATAAATTGTTTCACTTTTATTGGAGTTAAGACTTTTTGTCTTTTTGACTATAAAATCTTCCTCTTTGAATTTGATTGATCGTTGAGACTGAGAAAACATTATAAAATAGTCTTTATATTCCTCAGTCGCGGGATAAAAGAAGTGACGCACATGTTCACCATATAAGCTTTCGATAATATACTCTCTCTCATCAAATTCTCTTTTGAGGATTTTGGTACAAATGAGTTTTATCAAAGGTTGATTATTATATTCATACGATAATTGAACTTCAAGAATGTAATACTTATTCTCAAAGTCAGTATTTTGCCTGTCTTTCTTTGTTAAGAATGAAAATATGTTCATTGTTAAAATCAAATAAATATGGAGTGGCGTAAGATTTTAAATGGGAGAATATATTCGTTGATTCTTGTTTAGGGCTGACCCAATTATCCATGTGACCCAAAGTTAGACGCTTTAATTCATCAAAGCATGAATCAGAAAAAATAATCTCTTCATTTTTGAGAAACAAATCTTTTATATATCCAGAGTCGTAACGGATAATCTGCCTAATCGTTTCATTTGGATGTCTTTTACTGAAAGGGATTTTGATGTCTATAGATTCAATATACATATTGCAAAGTTACGCATTATTTACATAACTTCCAAACGATTATAGGAAAACTTCAAGGTCATTGACACGGAAGCTACACGGAAGATGCAGGTGAAGATCAAGTAATAATCACCGGCAGCGAGGGATTTATCGGCCGTGCGCTCTCGCTTGCTCTACAAAAGCGCGGCATTAAGGTCATAGGCATAGACCGCAAGAGGGGAATCGAGGCCAAGGATTTCTTCGATACCGTGCAAATCTCAACGATGCCACTTGTGTGTTTCATTTGGCCGCTCAGACATCCGTCTTCAACACCGACAAGCCGCAGATCGTGCGCGACAACATTGAAACCTTCATTTCCGTGTGCGACGCCTGCAAGCAGGCAGTGGTCAAAACGGAAATGAATTTGTATCTTGTGGTGCTTTTAGACTCAAAATTGGCCTTTTTTCAAGTCTTCTTTGCGAATTAAATGCGTTAAAGTTCAGATAATTAGCTATTTTTTTGGATTTTAGCCCAAGTTGTCTTATCTTTGCAGATAAATCTAATTAACATGGAATCATGAAACAGTTATCAAGACTTATTCTTACGCTCTGTGCAGCGGCTACTTGCGCCGGAGCACAAGCCGAATTGCGCCTGGCATCGCTCGTGAGCGACAATATGGTGCTCCAGCAGAACACCGACGCACGCCTCTGGGGAAGCGCCACTCCGGGCGCTACCGTGACGGTAGCTCCATCCTGGGGTGAGGCAGTCACCGTAAAGGCTGCGAAGGATGGCTCGTGGATGGCATCCGTGCCCACACCGGCCGCTTCCTACGACCCGGCGAAAATCGAGTTTACCACCTCGGCCGGAGACAAGGCCACGGTGAGCAACGTGCTTATCGGCGAGGTGTGGCTGGCATCGGGCCAGAGCAACATGCAGATGCCCCTGAAGGGATTCCCCGGTTGCAGCGTGCAGGACGGCCTGGACGAGGCCATCAACGCAAAGGATATTCCGGGCGTGCGCATGTTCAACGTGCCTATGGTGCAGAACTATGAGCCGCAGGACGCCTGCGGCGGCCACTGGATGACCACCGAGAACTACCGCGACGCCATGGAGTTCAGCGCCACGGCCTGGTTTTTCGCCAAGTCGCTGAGCCGCGCGCTCGATGTGCCCGTGGGTATCGTTAACTGCTCCTATGGCGGCTCGAGGGTGGAGAGCTGGACGCCCCGCGACATGCTCGAGGGCTATTCCGATGTGTCGCTCGCCCAGTACGATATCGAGGCGATGACCGACTATCTTCGCCCCATGCTCATGTACAATGCCATGTTCCGCCCCATCGAGCGCTACACATATAAAGGTATCATCTGGTATCAGGGATGTTCCAATGTGGGCCAGCACGAAAACTATCCTGTGCGTCTCGCCGCCATGGTTGAGCGCTGGCGCGCCGAGATGGGCCTGGGTGAGATTCCTTTCTTCTATGTGGAAATCGCGCCTTACGACTACGAGAGCGGCGACTATGCCAGCGGAGCGCGTCTGCGCGAGGCGCAGTACAAGGCCCAGTCGCTCATTCCCAACAGCGGCATGGTGTGCACCAACGACCTGGCCGAGCCCTTTGAGCTTCACAATATTCATCCCCGACGCAAGGCTCCCGTGGGCCAGCGCCTGAGCTACATGGCCCTCAACCGCACCTACGGCCACGACAATGTGTGCGACAGCGGTCCTGAATACGCCGGATGGAAGGCAAAAGGCAACGAAGCCTGGGTGGCTTTCAAGAATCTGCCCATGGGCATCTGCCGCAACTACATGCTTGAAGGCTTCGAGCTCGCAGGTCCCGACCGCGTGTTCCATCCCGCCACCGGCTGGCTGCACTGGCAGACCAACGAGATTGTGCTCACCGCCGACGGAGTGGACGAACCTATTGCAGTGCGCTACGGCTTCGGCGACTTCAAGCCCGGCACCCTCATCGGAGGCAACGAGCAGCCTGCCGTGCCTTTCCGCACCGACGACTGGTAACAAAACCGGCCTTTCGGGTGTTATAATCGTATGAAAGATATATCATGGGAATGGGTCGAATCGCACATCTCCGACGACCCTAAAGCATTATGGCTGAAATACGGCAAAGACCGTGAGGCCGAAATCATACAGGTGGAGTGCCGCCGACGCTTCGGTAAAAAGCTGGCGGCCACTCTGCTGCGTGCGCCCCGCTGGGTGTTTCCGTCCGTGCTGGCCGGCGAGCAGAGCACTTCCGACCGCCTGGCGGCGTTCCACGCATCGCTCGTGCCTGAATGTGGCCTGGTTGTGGACCTCACTGCCGGGCTGGGCATCGACGCCCTTCATTGCGCGGGCATCGCCGACCGCGTTGTGGCTATTGAGAAAGACCCGCATCGCGCCGCGTGCCTCGCACACAATGCCCGGGAGGCGGGAGCCGAAAATGTAGAAGTAGTTGAAGCCGACTGCCGGGAGTGGCTCGAAAGCTACGGCGGCAAGCACATAGACATGGCTTTCATCGACCCTGCGCGCCGCGATGCCGATGGAGGGCGCGTGTTCGCGCTTTCCGACTGCGAGCCGGACGTTATAGCCATGCTTCCGCTTCTGCGGGCCAAATGCGACCGCGTGCTGGTGAAAATGTCGCCCATGCTCGACATTTCCAGTGTGCTCGAGTCCCTGCCTTGCTGTGTGCGCATTTTCGCCCTGGGCACTCCCACAGAGTGCAAGGAATTGCTGGCGCTGCTCGATTTCGCCCATGCGCCGGCCCCCACCGACGATATTGCTATCGAAGCCGTAACCATCGGGCCCGATACCACCCACACCTTCCGCTGCACCCGCTCGGAAGAGCTCGTGGCCGATGCTGTTTACGGCGTGCCCCGGGCCGGCGACACCGTGTGCGAGCCATATCCTGCCGTCATGAAGGCAGGTGCGGTGCGCATGGTGGCACAGCGCTATTCCTTGCAGAAAGTGGCGCCAAACACCCATGTGTATTTTGAATCGTCGCCTGCCGCTGCATTCCCCGGCGAGCAGCGCAGGGTAGTGGAGGTGCTTCCGTGGGCATCGAAAGTGCTGAAACGTTTCCGCAGCAAGTATCCCCGCATCCAGGTGGCCGCGCGCAATTTCGGCATGTCGGCCGAAGCCTTGCGCAAGAAGCTCGACGTGGCCGACGGAGGCAATCTGCGCCTGCTCGCCGTCACCGACATCTCCGGCGAGCGCCACCTCATAGTGCTGGAATAATCAGATACAAGAAACAACAAAGGCCGCGCGGTTGCGCGGCCTTTGTTGTTTGTAGGGGGGTATCGCTTACACGAGGAAGCCCAGGAGCACGCCGGCTGCAACTGCCGAACCGATCACACCGGCCACGTTCGGGCCCATGGCATGCATCAGCAGGTAGTTGGAGGGGTCGTACTCGAGGCCCAGGTTGTTCGAGATACGTGCGCTCATGGGCACAGCCGATACGCCGGCGTTGCCGATGAGGGGGTTGATCTTCTTGTCCTTCGGGAGGAAGAGGTTGAACAGCTTCACGAACAGCACGCCGCTGCTGGAGGCGATGATGAAGGCCATGAAGCCCAGGAAGAAGATGAAGATGGTCTGCGGGGTCAGGAACTGCGAGGCCTGGGTGGAGGCGCCCACGGTGAGGCCCAGCAGGATGGTCACGATGTCGGTGAGGGCATTGCTGGCGGTCTTGGCCAGGCGGGTGGTTACGCCGCACTCACGCAGCAGGTTGCCGAAGAAGAGCATACCCAGCAGGGGCAGACCCGAGGGCACCACGAAGCAGGTGAGAAGCATGCCCACGATGGGGAAGATGATCTTCTCGTTCTGGCTCACGGCGCGGGCGGGCTTCATGCGGATAAGGCGCTCCTTCTTGGTGGTGAACAGTCGCATGATGGGCGGCTGAATCACGGGCACGAGAGCCATGTAGGAGTAGGCCGACACGGCGATGGCGCCCATCAGGTTCGGAGCGAGCTTCGACGACAGGAAGATGGCCGTGGGGCCGTCGGCGCCGCCGATGATGGCGATAGCGCCGGCCTGGTCCGGAGCGAAGCCCAGCAGCAGAGCCACCATGTAGGCACCGAAGATGCCGAACTGGGCGGCGGCGCCTATGAGCATGAGCTTGGGATTGGCGATAAGGGCCGAGAAGTCGGTCATGGCACCGATGCCCAGGAAGATGAGCGGGGGATACCATCCGGCCGATACGCCGTTGTACAGGATGTTGAGCACGGAGCCCTCTTCGTAGATGCCCACTTCAAGACCGGCACCGGTGTTGAAGGGAACATTGCCGATGAGGATGCCGAAGCCGATGGGCACCAGGAGCATGGGCTCGAAGTTCTTCTTGATGGCAAGCCAGATGAAGAAGAGACCCACGGCCAGCATCACGAAGTTGCCGAACTCAGCGTTGGCAAAACCCGTCAGTTCCCAGAACTGACGAAGGTTGTTGAGCAGAAAATCGCCGAATGACATGTTGCAGCGATTTTATTATTCGAGGGTGATGAGCACTGCGCCTTCCAGCACGGAGTCGCCGGCGTTCACGTTGATGGCTGCCACGCGGCCGTCCTTGCCGGCATGGATGGCATTTTCCATTTTCATGGCTTCCAGCACTACAACGGTATCGGCAGCCTTCACGGTGTCGCCCACTTTTACGGGAATCGAGAGCACAACGCCGGGCAGGGGAGCCTTCACGGCGCCGGCGCCGCCGGTAGCGGCAGGCTTGGCGATGACCTTTTCGCCGCCCGAAGTGCGGGGAGCTGCGGCAGCCTTGGGAGCGGCAGCCACCTTCACGGTAGCGGCTTTTGCCTTGTCCATTTCCACCTTGTAGGGCACGCCGTTTACTTCCACTTCCACGACATTGTCGTTGAGGTCGCCGATGCCCACCTTGTAGGTGTTACCGTTGATTTTATATTTATATTCTTTCATTGTTGCGTGTTAATGAATTGGGTAATACTTTTAGGGGGTGAGTGTGATTAGCGGCGGTGGTGCTGAGGAACCTCGCGCAGGCCGTAGATCTTGGAGCTCCAGGGCGAGTAGGCACGTTTCACCTTGTTGATGGTGAGGATGGTGTTTTCTTCGTCGTGGGAGTTGAAATGCTCGTGAAGGGCCATCACGATGGCGGCGATTTCCTCACCGCTGTCGTGGCCGGTGGCGGCGCGCACCTCGGGGTCGGTGTGGTCGTCGCCCATGCTCTTGATCTTGTTGCTGCGCGACAGGCTCTTGCCTATGGCACCGATAGCGTAGAAGCACAGGCACAGGAGCAGCAGGGCGCTGAACACGACGCACATGGCCATGATGGTCATGCCGAAACCGTTTTCATCTTTTTCGGCGAACATCTCCACGCGGTTGTTCTTGTCCTTGATCACATTGGCGCTGGAGGGCGTGATGTAGTTGCTGCCGTGGCCGGTGCGCACTGCCCACTCGCCGTTGCCGTCGGTGGTGCGTGCGTAGGTCTGGTCGGTCAGAACGGTTGCCGGAATCACGATTTCGTCGATGAGCGAACCGTCGGCATCGTAAAGACCCACCCAGTTGTCACTTCCGGGCACCAGGGTGAAATTGGTGTGGAAGGTTCCTTTCTCGGGCTCGCCGTCCGTGAAGAACACCACGTGCTGGCGCTTGGCGATGCGGGTGTTCACATCGCCCAGGGGCACGGGATACATCTTGGGATTGGTCGAGTCGTTGCTCAGATACATGCTCGAGATTTCGATGGGCGCGAAGTTGGAGTTGAACAGCTCAATCCATCCGCAGTGCTCACCGTAATCGTCGACGATGCTGGAAGTGTTCTCCACCATCACCTCGTTGAGGCGCACTGCCTTGCGGCTCTGGGCCATCAGGCTGGTAGCACCGGCAACGAGGGCGATTGCTGCTATGATTATACGTTTGTTCATAACGGTGGAGGGGTGTTACAGAGGTATGTTGCCGTGTTTCTTGGCGGGATTGGTCACCTTCTTGGTGGCGAGCTGCTGCAGGGCGCGGATCACGCGGAAGCGCGTGTTGCGGGGCTCGATCACGTCGTCGATGTAGCCGTAGCGGGCGGCGTTGTAGGGGTTGCAGAAGAGCTTGTTGTATTCTGCTTCCTTCTCGGCCAGTACCTTCTTGGGGTCTTCGGCTGCCTTGGCTTCCTTGGCATACAGCACTTCCACGGCGCCAGCACCGCCCATAACGGCGATTTCGGCCGTGGGCCATGCGTAGTTCATGTCGCCGCGCAGCTGCTTGCAGCTCATCACGATGTGGCTGCCGCCGTAGCTCTTGCGCAGTGTCACGGTCACCTTGGGCACGGTGGCTTCGCCATAGGCGTAAAGCAGTTTTGCGCCGTGCAGGATCACGCCGTTGTATTCCTGGCCGGTGCCGGGGAGGAATCCGGGCACGTCCACGAGGGTGACCAGAGGAATGTTGAAGGCGTCGCAGAAGCGAACGAAGCGGGCACCCTTGCGCGAAGCGTTGCTGTCGAGCACGCCGGCGAGGTATTTGGGCTGGTTGGCCACGATACCAACTGCCTGGCCGTTGAAGCGGGCGAAGCCCACGATGAGGTTCTTGGCGTAGTCGCGCTGCACTTCCAGGAACTCGCCGTTGTCGATGATGGCGCCGATCACCTCATACATGTCGTAGGGACGGGTGGCCGAGTCGGGGATGATTTCGTTGAGGGAATCCTCCAGGCGGTCGATGGGATCGTCGCAGGGCATCAGCGGCGGCTCCTCGAGGTTGTTCTGGGGAATGAAGCCGAAGAGCTTGCGGATGATGCGCAGGGCGTCTTCGCCGTCTTCTGCGGCAAAGTGGGCCACACCGCTCTTGGAAGCGTGCACCTCGGCACCGCCCAGGGCGTCCTGGGTGACGTCTTCGCCGGTCACGGTCTTCACCACCTTCGGGCCGGTGAGGAACATGTAGGAGATGCCCTTGGCCATGATGGTGAAGTCGGTGAGGGCGGGGGAGTACACCGCACCGCCGGCGCAGGGGCCCAGGATGGCGCTGATCTGGGGGATGACGCCGGAGGCCATGATGTTGCGCTGGAAGATTTCGGCATAGCCTGCGAGGGCGTTGATGCCTTCCTGAATGCGGGCACCGCCCGAGTCGTTAAGGCCGATGACGGGAGCACCCATCTTCATGGCCATGTCCA
>CAYUUN010000010.1:0-47818 GCA_964447895.1 uncultured Bacteroides sp.
GGGCGGCCGGCGGGGGTCTTCTGCCCCGGATGGCTGCAAATATGGTGCCCGTGGCAGTCAGCGGGTTGCGGTGGGGCGGTGAACAATTTGGGCGGGCGGCGGTTATAATGGTAAAATCTCCTCAAACACAATCACATTATGGACAACTTCACCTACTACGCTCCCACTCTCTATGAATTCGGACGAGGCTCCGAAGAAAAAACCGGTATGCTGGCCTTTCTCACGGGTTCGCGCCGCGTAATGATTGTCTACGGACAGAAATACGTCAAGACCAACGGCCTGCTGGACCGCCTGCGCATGTCGCTCGACGCCATAGGCATCGAAGTGGTGGAGCTGGGCGGCGTGCAGCCCAATCCGGTCGACACGCTGGTCTACAAGGGCATCGAGCTGGGCCGCGACCGCAACATCGACGGCCTGCTGGCCGTGGGCGGCGGCTCGGTCATCGACACGGCCAAGGCCATAGCCATGGGCATCCCCTACAAGGGCGATTTCTGGGATTTCTTCTCGGGCAAGGCCATGCCCAAGGAGGCTCTGCCGGTGGGCGTGGTGCTCACGGTGCCGGGCGCCGGCAGCGAGGGCAGCGGCAACACGGTGATAACCCGCGAGGCCACGCAGCAGAAGAAGAGCCTGCGCACCGACAGCCTGCTGCGCCCGCGATTTGCCGTGATCGACCCTGAACTCACGTTCACCCTCACGGCGTGGCAGACATCGTGCGGCATCGCCGACATGATGAGCCACATTCTTGAAAGATATTTCTCCACCACGCGCGGCGTGGAGGTGACCGACCGCCTGGCCGAGGGCCTGCTCATGAGCCTCGTGGACCTGGCTCCGCGGGTGCTGGCCGACCCCACCGACTACAACGCCCGCGCCAACGTGGAATGGGCCTCGACGCTGGCCCACAACGGCCTCGTGGGCTGCGGCCGCAAGGAAGACTGGAGCAGCCACGCCATGGCCCACGAGCTGAGCGGCATCTACGGCTCGACCCACGGCGCCGCCCTGGCCGTGGTGTTCCCGGCATGGATGGCCTTCATGGCCCACCACAAGCCCTCGAAGGTGGCGCAGCTGGGGCGCCGCGTGTTCGGCGTAGAGGCGCAGGACGACCGCAGCGCGGCCATCGAAGCCGTGGCGCAGATACGCGCCTTCTTCAGCGCCGTGCTGCGCATGCCTCTGACGCTCAAGGCTCTGGGCATCGACGAGCCCGACATCGACAAGCTGGTGGCACGCCTGCACGAGCACAATGGCCCTGAACTGGGCGGCTACTACCGCCTGACGGCGGCCGACACGCGCCAGATCTACGAGCTGATGCTCGACGACACGCAGCGCGCCGCCCTGACGGAAAAAATAGCAGCCTCAGGCCAGATGAGCGCCTGAAGCCGCGTCCATAAAATTTGAGATTAGTGTTTGACAGGGGGGGAGAGCCGAGTGAGAACGGCCCTCCCCCGTTTTTTTGCGCCTCCCCCCCCTCGCTGAAAAGGGATACAAAAGACCGCTTTACATCAAGATGGATGCTTTATTTTGGCCCGGAATAAGCCTATTTACCTGTGAACCGCCGGTCTTAGGGATTGCGGAGCTTAAACAGCTGTTCAATATTTGAAACTGCTTGAAGTATGTCGGCGAAGGGCGGAACTATGTTTTCATATATCATATTACTCACCATCGTGTCATAATCGCTTTCCCATTGTTTCATGACACTCTCCGGGGGCAAGAGCCTGATTCGTTTTCTGACATCGGGCGAATAGTCCACATCACGGACAGAAGTAAATATTTCGCGATGATGACGGATTGTTTCCCATAGTGCATCGTCGAGAATAGCTTTGTGGGCTATTCCGGCTTCGTACATCTTGGCGAGGTCGTATAGGTGGCGTGATTTACGGTTGGCATTAAGGCAGCCCTCGGTCGAGAACAGTTCATGAAGCAGAAAAGCTTTTTCCAGAAAGGTTTTTTCTGCGACAGATGCAATAACCTCTATTTCTTTGTCTTTTGATTGAAGATGAGGGAATGTGTGCGAAACGAAAGATGTGATCGGGGCTTTTGAGGTGGGCTCTATCAGAGAACGGGCGCCCACTTCCAGCAATACTTCATCGCGGAGGTACGGCCGCGCTTCCGCCTGTAAAACAGAGCGGTAGTTTATGTGAATCTGCCTTGGCTCGGGGTAGGTGGAATCCCCTTCGCCGTCGGGCTGGGCATTCACTGATATAAATTCACCCAAGCCGGTTTGTTCAATCGCTGTAGTCAAGTCCCCGGCAAGAGTGTCCCGGACAAACACGGAAGATTCTTTGCGCAGCCTTTTCAATTGCCGCTTGGTTATATCGCCCTCAAAACCGAATATACTCCGGTCTACGGCTACGTCAATATCTTCTGAAAACCGGTGTATTAGCCCCCAAACCTTGCTGAGGGATGTGCCGCCTTTGAACACCATCATGTGTGCATACGGCAGAGAAAACAGGAGGTTAAGCACCTCAGTGACCCAGAAATCTTTCTCTATGGCGGCGACCGGCAATTTTATTTTAGCCGCTGTCTGCTCGAAGACGGTCCGCCTCTGAGGGGAGGATAACAGCAGGAATTTATTCATAAGATGCGAGGATTATTTTCCGGATCCATGCGGGGATAAGGGGAAAATCTTTTTTTATAGCATCCAATGGCGCAGTCTTGATGAGTTGTCGCACACGCGTCAATTGCGCATCGGTGAGATTGTTTTCTCCGATTTCGCGCAGCGCGAATGTCAGTAGCATTGCCAAGTCGTTTTGAAACGTCAGATTCTTTTTGGCCGTGTGTTTGAACTGAATACCTCTTTCTCCCTGGAGTTTTACTTTTCGGGGCGAACCATCGGTCAGGAACACAGCGTTCATGGGCACCTGCGTGGAAAGGCCTATTTTATTGAGGGCGTAGACACCAGTAGGTGCAATCTTGGCTTTGTCGCGTTTGGCAATGGCTTTTGCAATTTCTTCAATAGTAGGGAATAGGACTCCCAAGCCCAGCACTTTGTCGGTTTTCGGATAGCAATATATGCCGCGCGCCACTCTTATAAGCTGTTCTTTGGCAGTAAGCCGCTCGAAAACTTTTTGCACGGCCTTGGGGTCGCCATAGGCTGCATAATCGAGCGGAGATACGATGGTGCCTCTGCCGCGCTTTGAAATGCTGGTAATTATTCTATCTTCAAGAGATTGCATGGCCGCGAGTCGGTTATTTTGTCGCAAATATACAATATTTTCGCGACATGGTCAAGACTCGGTCCGGATAATTCTCCGGTCTTTGCTTCTCCATAGGTCAGTGGCTTTAAAGCGTTTTTTGTTTCTTATGGTGCTTTTTGGCCTTTTGTATCTCGTGCGGGGGGCGGTCAGAGGGCGGCGAGGAGCACGGTGGCCTGGGCGGCGATGCCTTCGGCGCGGCCGGTGAAGCCCAGGCGCTCGGTGGTGGTGGCCTTGACGGAGGCGCAGTCGAGGGGCACCTGCAGGTCGGCGGCCACGTTGGCCTGCATGGCCTGGATGTGGGGGAGCATGCGGGGTTCCTGGGCTATGATGGTGATGTCGGCGTTGGACACGCGGTAGCCCTCGCGTGCGGCCATGGCCACAACGGCGCGCAGCAGGCGGCGCGAGTCGGCGCCGCTCCATTGCGGGTCGGTGTCCGGGAAGTGGTAGCCTATGTCGCGCAGGGCCAGTGCGCCCAGGATGGCGTCGGCCAGGGCGTGGAGGGCCACGTCGGCGTCGCTGTGGCCCAGCAGGCCGCGGGAGTGGGGGATATCTACGCCGCAGATGATGCATCGGCGCCCCTCCACGAGGCGGTGCACGTCGTAGCCGTTGCCTATGCGGAATGAGGGTTTCATCGGCGTCCGAAGAGGTCTTTGAGGCCCTCCATGTCGAAGGTGAGGGAGAAGCGCAGGGTCTGGTCGAGGGGCGAGTTCTGGGCCGTGGCTATCATGTAGGATGCGTCGAGGCGCAGCACGTTGAGGGCGAAGCCGGCGCCCATGGCGAAGTAGCTGCGGCCGCCCTTGAATTCGTTCTCGTAGTAGTAGCCGGCGCGGGCGAAGAACTGGTTGTTGTAGCTGTACTCGGCTCCGAGCGACCAGCTGATCTCGCGCAGCTCTTCCTTGAAGCCGCCGGGGGCGTCGCTGAAGCTCTTGAAGATGCCCTTGATGCTGGACATGTCGCGCCAGTCCTGCATGGCGTCGAGATAGTCCTGCTGGCCCTGGGTGGTGTTCATGTCGTAGTCGCTCTCGCGGGGCCGCGTGGGCACGAGCAGCTTGTTGAGGTCGAGGCCCAGGGTGAGGTTGTGGTAGTCGGCCAGCGGGAAGGTGAAGGCTGTGCCCAACTTGAGGTTGGTGGGCAGGAAGGCGGGGTTTTCGCCGTTCTGGAGGTTCACCTTGGTGCCCACGTTGCTGATGTTCCAGCCCCACGACCACTGGCACTCGTTGCGGCCTATGATGGGATAGGTGGTGAAGTAGCCGGAGATGTCGGCCGAGAAGGCCGATGCGCCGGTGTTGTTGTCGCCGGCGTAGGAGTCGGAGAAGCCCAGGTCGGTGTAGCTGTAGCGGAACACCACGCCCATGGAGTATTTTTCGCTGAGTTTGCGCGAGTAGCCTATGTCGAAGGCCATTTCATAGGGATTCATGCTCATTGCGGCGCCGCCGGTGATGGGCTCGGTGCTCACGACCTCGCCCAGCGAGAAGTAGCGCAGCGAGGCGCTCAGGGCCTGGTTGTCGCCGCCGCCCACTTTCCAGTAGCCTGCGACGTCGGCCAGGAAGATGTCGTTCACGAGCTTGCGCAGCCACGGGGTGTAGCTGAGCGACACGGCGGCCGTGCTGTAGGCGAAGGCATATTTCGAGGGGTTCCAGTACTGCGAGTAGGCGTCGGGCTCGGTGGCTGCTCCCAGGTCGCCCATGGCGGCGCCGCGGGCGTCGGGGGCAATGTTGAGGGAGGTGACGCCGGTCTGCACCGGGTTGAATTCGTTTTTCTGTGCCGTGGCGGCTGGAGCTGCCGCGAGCAGGGCGGCAACGGACACGAGTATGTAGCGCAACAGAGATTTCATTTGTCGTTCAAGTGATTACCCTATTATAACGCAGCCGGGCGCGTTTTATTGTACGACCACCACCTGCACGGGCTCGGTGTGGGCGGCTCGCAGGCCCGAGCGGAGCATGGCCGTGGCGGTGTAGATGCCGTCGGGCACGCGGCGGCCGCTGTGGTCGAGCAGGTCCCAGGCGGTGGTGTCGCGCAGGGTGCGCACGGTGGCTCCGGTGGCGTCGCGTATCACGATGGCGGCCGTGGCGCCGTCCATGTCGTGGGCCAGGGCGAAGGTGGCCGCCGTACGGGCAGGCAACTCCTCCACGGCCAGCGACGCGCCGCCGGCGGGGGTGCACACGGTGAAGTCCAGCCTGGCCTCGGCGCGGTCGCCGGCGTTGTCGCACAGCTCGATGGTGATGCTGTGGCGGCCGCCGGCCAGCGGACCGAAGGGCAGCGACAGCAGCATGTGGCCGCTGCCGTCGCCGGCGGGGACGAGCAGGCCGTCGATCCCCGTGGGCGTAAGGCCATCGAGCACCACGCGCGAGGTGGCGGCGAAGGGTGCGTCGCTCAGGCCCAGGCCGGTAGCTCCGGCCTCGATGCGCGCCCGCAGGGTGAAGGCGGGTGGCACCACGTCGCCGTCGGCGAAGTCGGGCGTGTCGATATAGGCCTCCAGGATGGCCGGCGGCGTGGGCGTGGCGGGAGCGTGGGCGGGCTCGGCGGCTGTGGCCACGTCGCGGTGGGTCAGATGGGCCGAGCGGGCGCCGACGCCCTCGGTGGCATGTGCCTCGATGGTGATGCAGCCGCCGGGCGTGCCGGGCTCGGGCATGAACACCTCGGCATGCCACTCGCCGGCCGCCACGGGTGCTGTGGCCGTGGCCAGCAGGTCGTATTCCAGGGTGATTTCCGGCTGCACCTCGGCCATGGGCTCGGGGTTCACCACCGTGCCCGGGCGCGGCGTGTCGTAGATGCGTATTTCCACGATGCCGTCGAAGCTGTCGTCCGCCAGGGAGCCCTCGAGGCGCAGCGCGGAGCGGCCGGCCACGGGCGCGGCATCGGCGGGCGCGGCGCCGTTTATGGCCGTGAGCGTCATGGGCATCGAAGCCAGCGGCAGGCGCACGGCAGGGTCGCCGGCCAGGTTGTAGCACTTGGTGTTGATGCTGAGACGGCCCTGGTCGGAAGCCGTCATCATGTCGTTGTGGGCCCGCATGAACAGATGCCCGGTGGTGGTGCCGGGCGTGGCCTCGGCATAGTGGCGGGTGAAGGCCGTGCCGAGGGCGCAGTTTTCGGTGGGGTAGACCTTGCGCGACGATGCCACCACGGCTATGGCGCCGCCGGCGGCGTGCGACAGCATGGCGGGGGCCAGCGTGTTGAGATCCACGTCAATGCCGAAGGCTTCGCACGTGCCCAGGAACGCCACGGGGGGCACCTTGTAGTCGAGGCTTTCCACATCTCCCACCGAGTAGAAACTGTCGCTCAGGTAGTTGCCGCCTATGGAGTGGCCGAAGAAAGTGAAGAGGCCGCGGCCGCTCTTCAGGTTGGCGCGCAGGCGGCGGTTGGCCTCGTCGTGGCGCTTGCCGTTGAGGGGATAGGCTATCATGGGCACGCGGTGCACAAACATGTCGGCGTCGCACGAGTCGAGGGCGTTGCAGGCTTCCTCGCCGCACAGATAGTGGTCGTAGTTGTCGCCTTCGGCGGTGGCCATCACGGCGTGGTAGCGCGTGGCGGCAGAGGGCGGGTTCTCCATGTAGCTGATGGTGCGGTCCACGGCCGTGGCGGCTTTCGACGGGGTGGATGCGGGGATGCGTCCCACGGCCACCGTCATGGGCGCGCGGTGCATGTCGATGTAGCTGTAGCTGTCGTCCAGGGCCCCGGCAAAGGCGTCGGTGGCGAAGGCCGTGGGCTCGGCGGCGCACAGCTGCGGCGACGCGTTTTCGTAGATGGCCAGGCGCTCCACGCCGGCGGTGCCGTAGATGCCGCGGTGGTCCCAGTGCGACGGGCCCAGCAGCAGCAGGTAGCCGAAGCGCGCGGCGTCGCGCTCGTGCAGAGAGGCGGCGAAGCGGCGGTAGGCCGAGGGCGACACGCCGCCGGAAGAGAACTCGTTGTAGAGCTCGCGGCTGCGGTAGACACCCACCTTGATGCCGTCGATGCGCTCGTGGGCCTCGGCCAGGGCGCGGGCGTAGGGCTCGAGGGCGTCGGTGGTGATGATGGCCATGTGGGGCACCTCGCCGCCGTGCACGTTCTGGTTTTCCACCGCGCCGGCAAAGGCGGGAGTGTGGTGCGTGGCCTCCGTGGAGAACAGGATGAGGCGTCCCGGGCGAGTGGCGTTGAAGGTGGCGGGCATGGAGGCCAGGGCGGTGCCGTCGGGTTGCGTGGCCATCTCCACGATGGCCACGGCGGCGGGGTCGCTCACGTCCCACAGCTGCATGTCGGGCCGCGCCTCGGCTATGATTATGGGGCGGCCGGCGCGCGTGTTGTGATATTGCATTATCAGCTGGGCCTCGCCGGCGGGCAGGCGGTTGAGGCGCGCATAGATGAGCGAGTAGCGGTCGAAGCCCAGGTCGGCGGCGCCTCCCGGGCGGAGCGACACGCTGCCGTGGGCCTCGGTGCACGAGCCCGCAGGGGCGGCTTTCAGCTGCATGATGCCCTGCACGTAGGGCCACTCGGCCTCGCTCGACGGCGAGATGGGCGTGGTGCGCTTGTAGGTCACGAGGGCGGCGATGTCGCCGGTGGCGGTGGCCACGGGGGCGGGCACGGCGGGGTAGCCCTCTGGCGGGCAGGGAGCGCCGTAAGTGAAGGTGAGCTGCGGCTTGCGCGTGAGGCCGCCGGAGTCCATCTCGCTGTTCACCTGGTCGACGATGTCGACGGGTATCTCGTAGGGGGCCTCGGCGCTGAAATCGCGCTCGTAGAAGTACGACCCCATTTTCAGCGGCGATATGGCGTCGACGTTGCGGGCGTCGACGTGGAAGTGGCCCGTGTAGGAGGGCACTTCCGGCGCAGCCGGGGCCGCCACTGTGGTGAAATCGGCGTCCACGGGGCTGTCGCTCAGGAAGTAATAGCCGCCGGTGTCGTAGATGTTCTGGCGCCAGTGGGTCTGCTGCTCGGTCATGGGCATGGCGAATTCCTGCACGTCGCGCAGGTCGAAACGCGTGGTGGCGTCGCCGTAGAATAGCAGGCGGCCGTCGGGCGTGTGCAGCCAGGGGGTGGGCTGCAGGTCGGTGGGGGCGGCGCCTATGCGGTCGAGGGCCAGGGCCGTGCCGCCGAAGCCGTAGACGGCCACGTCGGCCGGATGGTCGAAGCCCCACTGGCTCAGCTGCTCGTGGGTGATCTGCTGAATGCCCTCGGTGTCGACTTTCACCTTTACCCAGCGGCCTTGTGCGAGGCGCGAGTCGGCGGCCTGCACCGTGGCGGCGCAGCATGTGAGCAAGGCAAGGATGAGGGAGCGGGAGAGAGTCATCGGATGTGTTTCGTATATTTGCTGTGTGTCTAAACTACTTTAAAATCAAGCGCCTGAGCGCCTTGCAGGGTGGCCGTGGCGTGGTGTCCGGGCAGCACTTCCACCCGCAGGCTCCGGCAGGGCGGTAGCACCAAAATGTCGCCGGTCTTGATGGTGGAGCGCCGCGTCACGGCCTCCACGGCGCGCTCGAAGGCGTCGGCTATCTCAATGTCCAGGCTGAGGCCGGTGCTCCCGATGGTCCACACCGGCTGCTGGGGCACGGGCAGCCACGCACCGGTGACGAGAGCGTTGTCGGCCACCAGCAGGGTGTCCGGCAGCGGCAGCCGGGCGTCTGCCGCCGGCAGGTTCAGGGCCACCACCGTGGCGGCGTCGAAGTAGCGCGCGGCAAAGCGGCGCCCCACGCCCAGGCCCAGGCGGCTTATCCTCACGGCCGGCATCAGCTCCAGCCACGCCGCCGTGCGGTCTTCCGGCAGAAACAACGGGCGGCCGCCGGGCAGCAGCGCCGAGTCGGGCACCTGGCTGAGCGATTCAATGCCGGCATCGCCGGGGCCGAGTGTCAGCAGCAGCGTTTTCATCGGGCAACGTTGTCGAGGCGGTTGTACATCACGGCCAGGTGGGAGTAGATCGAGGTGTTGGTCACCACCACGCCGTCGCGCACGCGCAGGCGGTAGGGCGTGAAATTCCATATGGCGCGGATGCCGGCGTCCATCAGGCAGTCGGCGGCGTGCTGGGCCTCTCGCGCAGGCACCGTGAGGATGCCTATGGTGATGTCCTGCTCGCTGACGAGGCGCGGCAGCGATTCGTAGCCCATGATCACGATGCCGCCGGCGCGGGTGCCCACGAGGTCGGGGTTGGTGTCTATTCCGGCCACGATGTTGAGGCCGTAGCGCTGCAGGCCGCGGTCCTGGATGAGGGCGTTGCCCAGGCTGCCCACACCGGTGATCACGGCGTTGTGGCCGGTGTTGAAGCCCAGGAATCCGCGCAGCTCGCGCTCCAGGGCAGCCACTTCGTAGCCTATGCGCGTCTTGCCGCGCACGCCCAGGTGCGACAGGTCTTTGGCTATCTGCGAGGCGTCCACGCCTATGGCGTCGGCTATGCCGCGGCTCGACACATGCTCCACGCCGTCGTGGCGCAGCATGGTCACATAGGCCAGGTACCACGGCAGGCGTCGCAGCGTGGGTTCGGGCAGCCAGTCGTGCTGGGGTTGAAGTATTTGCTCCGGTGCGTTCATTTGGCAATCTGCTGCAAAGTTAGCGATTTTCCGCCACATAGCCCGCCATTTTCAGATTCTTTAGCACATCGCGCCCGGTCGTAATTTTTCAGCCAAGATGCTGACTCGTAAGGGGAAAACTCGCGCAGAGGCGCAGAGAATTATATAAAGAGCTGAAAATCGGAGATAAAGAGCGTCGGAGACGCGACATTCCTCAACCTCAGGTCGAGCGAAGCGAGGCCTGAGGTACCACCCCAAAAGGCTCCGGCGCTTCGGAGATGCGCTGTTTTCTCACAAAGATTTATTTAATCACCCCCATTCGGAAGTAGCTTATAATCTGGGGCTCAGCTTAATAAATAATTTCTCTGCCCTCTGCGCGAGTTTTTCTCATAATGCAACAGCCAATTGAGAAAGAACGCGCCGGAGAGCGCGTTCCGAGCTATAGCCGTGGGGTAAGCGTAGCGCACCCCGCGGTTACAGCCGCCCCCTCTCCACCCCCTTTTGCGCGCGGCGACCAGCCGCGCGCAAAAGGGGGAATCAGGCTCGCATGCCCCCGCTCGGGCTACGCCCTCGGGGGGCGCTCGCCGGATAAAAATCGAAAGGGGTTATTCTGACCGCGGGGTGCGCTACGCTTACTCCACGGCTATGTCTCGGGACGCGCCCCCGGCGCGTCGCTTGTATTCCGCTTTAGGTGGGTGCGGCGGACGCTTAAAAAGCGTCCCTCCACTGTTTTTCTCTCCGGCGCGTCGCTTGTATTTCGCTTTGAGGAGGCGCGGACGCTTAAAAAGCGTCCCTCCACTGTTTTTCTCTGCGGCGCGTCGCTTGTATTCCGCTTTGAGGGGGGGCGGACGCTTAAAAAGCGTCCCTCCACTGATTTTCTCTCCGGCTCGTCGCTTGTATTTCGCTTTGAGGGGGGCGGACGCTTAAAAAGCGTCCCTCCACTGATTTTCTCTGCGGCGCGTCGCTTGTATTTCGCCTTTGAGGGGCGGACGCTTAAAAAGCGTCCCTCCACTGTTTTTCTCTGCGCCTTTGCGCGATTTTTCCCTCAATCCAATCATCCGCTGAATAGTTACCCCCGGCGCGGGCATTATAAGTCTAAGATAAAAAACAGGCCCGGCGGAATGCCGAGCCTGCTTGTGGATTAAAAGTTGTGGCTTGTGTGCTTCGCTTAGCGCTCGATGATGACTGCGCAACGGTCGAGGCTTACGAGAGCGGCGTTGTCGCCGTGGAGGTTGCCTTCAACAGGAACAGCCTTCACCTGGTCGTCCTTCACGCCCTTGCTTACGAGCTGCTTAACAACGTTCTCAGCACGCTGCTTGCGCAGACGGTTGTTGATGGCGTCGGTGCCGGTGTAGTTGTCGGCATAGCCCTTGACGTCGTACTTCTTGGAGGCGTCGGCCTTCAGCACGTCGGCTACGGCGTTAACGATGTTCTTGTCTTCCTTGGTCAGGCGGCTAACACCGATGGGGAAGTAGATGGTGGCGAGAGCTTCGGGCTCGGATTCCTTGAAGACTTCGGGCTTGCGGTTCAGGCAGTCCTGGAGCTGACGCTCGAGGTCGGCTACGCGAGCTTCGGCAGCTGCGAGGCGAGCGCGGAGAGCGTCGCAGTTTTCTGCGGGAGGACATACGGGAACAACGGGAGCGTTCCAGTTGGTCTTGCCGAGGTTGAAGGTGAGGCCGAGGAAGGCGTTGAGGCTGCCGTGGAGCTTCTCGTCCATGCTGGCGTAAACGTCCTTGTGACCACCGAAGAAGGTGTAGCGGATGTCAAGCGACAGGGCTACGCGACGGCTCAGGTTGAAGCTGTTGATAAGACCAACGCGACCGAAGAGGTTGCTGTCGTGCAGGTTGTCGAAGTCCTTGTTGATGGTGAAGAAACCACCGGCACCTACATAGCCGATTGCGTTGTAAACACGGCCGGGCTTGTAGCCACACCACCAGTTGGTGAGGTTGAACATTACGTCGAAGGACGGGCCGAGCTGGTTGTAGATGGTCTTGTTGTAGCCCTTGTACATTTCACCGTTGGAACCGATCACGGGACCGAGGGCGAGACCCTTGCTGCGGAGGTAGCTGGCACCGCCGCGAACAGCGATTACGGGCGAGAACCACTTGCCAACGAAGAGGTCGGCTGCGGGAGCGAAACGATCGCCGAGCTTGCGCTCGGAGTCGAACTTCGAGAAGTAAACGCCTGCACCGCCATCGACGGTGATGAACCAGTTGCTGTTGAAGCTGTTGACGAGAACACCCTGAGTGGCGTCTTCAACGAAAACAACTTCTTCCTGAACAACCTCCTGGGCGTTGATGGCCTGACCCATGAACAGGGCGCAAGCGCATGCAAAGAAAGTAGCTTTTTTCATAAATAACTAATATTAGTGTGTTTGTTGTGGATTGTGCAATGTATTGTGCGTGAATTGTCCCGCAAAATTAGTACTTTTTTTTAAAACAGCGAATTTTTGTGAAAAGTTTTTTACTTTATTGGTGAAAAAGTCGCTTATCTTGGTCGAAAGTGCTCATTTTGTTAATTAATCTATGCCGCGCGGCTTGTTTTGGTGCCGCGCGGCACAGTTTAGCGGGGCGTCATGCGGGCAATCAGTGGGGCAGATTGGGCACGTCTTTGCCCAGGTATTCACACACGCAGGCGAGGATGTTGTGCATCGTGAAGCCGAACTTCTCGTCGAGCACCTTGTAGGGCGCGGAGGCGCCGAAGCGCTCCAGGCCGAACACCTTGCCGGTGAAGCCGTCGATCATGCGCAGGCTCACGGGCAGGCCGGCCGTGAGGCCGAACTGCTTGACGCCGGCGGGCAGCACGCTTGCGCGGTAGTCGGCGGGCTGGGTGTTGAACAGGCCCACGCTGGGCATCGACACCACGTTGGCCTTGATGCCTTCGGCCTCCAGCAGCACGGCCACCTCGCACAGCAGGCTCACCTCGGAGCCGTTGGCCACGAGCACCACGTCGGGACGGTCGCAGCTCATCACGGTGTAGCCGCCCTTGAGGGCGCCCAGGGCTGCCGTGTAGCGGTCTTCGCCGTCCGGTGCGGGCAGGTCGGGGATGTCCTGGCGCGAGAGGATGAGCGCCGTGGGGGTGTCGTGGTTGTTCATGGCCATCATCCATGCCACGCTGGTCTCGGCGGCATCGGCGGGGCGCAGGGCCAGCAGCGAGGGCTTGCCGCTGAAGTTTCGTATCTGCTCCATCAGGCGGATCTGTGCCTCCTGCTCCACGGGCTCGTGGGTGGGGCCGTCTTCGCCCACACGGAAGGCGTCGTGGGTCCAGATGTATTTCACGGGCAGCTCCATGAGGGCGGCCATGCGCACGGCGGGCTTCATGTAGTCGCTGAACACGAAGAATGTGCCGCAGGCCTCCTCGAGGCCGCCGTGCAGGGCTATGCCGTTCATGATGGCGGCGAGGGTGAGCTCGGCCACGCCGGCCTGCAGGAATGCGCCGCCGAAGTCGCCGGCGGTGAGGGCGCGGGTCTTTTTCAGGAAGCCGTCGGTCTTGTCGCTGTTGGCGAGGTCGGCGGAGCCCACGATCATGTTGCGCACCTCCTGAGCCAGCACTCCCAGCACGTCGGCCGATGCCTGACGGGTGGAGATACCGGGCTTGTGGGCGATGGCCTTGTAGTCGATTTCGGGCAGGCGGCCGGCCAGGTAGCCTTCGAGTTCGGCGGCCAGGATGGGGTTCTGTGCTTTCCAGGCGTCGTAGTCTTGGCGGCGGATGGCCACGAGGCGGCGCAGCTCGTCGGCGCGGCGGGCGTAGAGCTCGGCTACGTCGGCAAACACTTCAAAGGGTTCGTCGGGGTTGCCGCCCAGGTTGGCGATGGTGGCGCTGAAGTCGGCGCCGCTCTTGCTCAGGGGCTGTCCGTGGGTGCTGCACTGGCCCTCGAAGTTGTCGCCCTGGGCGGTCACGGCACCCTTGCCCATGGCCGTGTGGCCGATGATGAGGGTGGGGCGCTGGGTCTCGTTGTAGGCCTTGTCGAGGGCTTCGCTGATGGCTGCGGGGTCGTTGCCCTCGCATTCCAGCACGTTCCAGCCCCAGGCGCGATACTTGGCTGCCACGTCTTCGCGGTCCACGGCGTCGACCTTGGTGGAGAGCTGCACGCCGTTGCTGTCGTAGAACATTATGAGGTTCGACAGGCCCAGATAGCCGGCTATGCGGCCTGCGCCCTGCGAGATTTCTTCCTGGATGCCGCCGTCGCTGATGAAGGCGTAGGTCTTGTGGGCCACCACGTCGCCGAAGCGTGCCTCAAGGAATTCCTCGGCGATGGCTGCGCCCACGGCCATGGTGTGGCCCTGGCCCAGGGGGCCGGAGGTGTTCTCGATGCCGCGCATCACGTCCACCTCGGGGTGGCCGGGAGTGGGGCTGCCCCACTGGCGGAACTGCTTGAGCTCGTCCATGGTGAACTTGCCGGTGAGTGCCAGCACGGCGTAGAGCATGGGCGACATGTGGCCGGGGTCGAGGAAGAAGCGGTCGCGGAAGGGCCACGAGGGGTTGTCCGGGTCGGTCACGAGATATTTGGCGTAAAGCACAGCGGCGAAGTCGGCACCGCCCATGGCGCCGCCGGGATGGCCCGACTTGGCTTTCTCCACCATGGAGGCTGCGAGGATGCGGACGTTGTCGGCCGCACGTGTCAATAGTTTGTTGTCCATTATAAATTATAGGTATGATGTGTTGATATCAGAGATTCCGGGGGTCGGCTTCCTCGTCGACGGGGATGTCGGTGTTCACGTTCTTGCTGCCCACGAAGCCGTAGAAGAGCAGGTAGGCCAGCATGGCCACCACGAGCCAGTAGGAGGTCATGTAGCCGGCGGCGTTGGCTATGGCGTTCTGAATCACGGGCATGACGCCGCCGCCCACCACCATCATCATGAAGATGCCGCTGGCCTGCGCGGTGTATTTGCCCAGGCCCTCGACGGCCAGGTTGAAGATGCCGCCCCACATCACCGATGTGCACAGGCCGCACAGCACGAACAGCAGGGCCTTCATGGGCACTTCGGCCATGGTGAAGCCCTCGGTGGCGCTGTAGCCGGGCATGGAGATGCGGATGCTGTCCGGCAGGAAGATGGCGGCCACAATCAGGCAGATGCCCACGGCGCTAACGACGATGAGCTGCGTGCGGCTGCTCACGGCGCCGGAGATGGCGCTCGACAGCAGGCGGCCCACCAGCATCAGCAGCCAGTAGATGGCCACTACGGCGCCGGCGATGGCCGAGGCGTTCACCATGATGCCGCTGGCCGAGCTGTCGGCCAGGTAGAAGTTCAGCATGCCGGGGATGCCTATCTCGATGCCCACGTAGAAGAAGATGCCTATCACGCCCAGCACCGTGTGGCGGAAGCACCAGGGGCTGTGGGCGTATTTCACTTTCTTGCCGCCCTTGTTCATGTGGGGCTCGGGGATGGCCACGAAGCTGATCACGATGAAGGCGAAGGCGAAGACACCCATGGCTATCCACAGCAGGGGAGCCACGTCGGCCATCGAGGTCTGGGCCGTGACCATGCCTATGAGGGCGCCCACGAACAGCGGGGTCATGGTGCCGCTCAGGGAGTTGAGGGCGCCGCCGGTCTGGATGAGCTGGTTGCCCTTGTTGCCGCCGCCGCCCAGCAGGTTGAGCATGGGGTTCACGACGGTGTTGAGCATGCACACGCAGAAGCCGCACACGAACGCGCCCAGCAGGTAGATGAGGAAGTTGAGCGTCACGGCGTCCTCGCCCACGCTGAACACGGGGGTCTCGGCGCCCACCACGCTCGACAGATACTGGAACATCAGGCCCACGATACCTATCACCATGGCCCAGAGAGCCGTTTTCTTATATCCTATCTTCACCAGGAGATTGCCGGCGGGGATGCCCATGAACAGATAGGCCAGGAAGTTCATGAGGTTGCCGAGCATGCCGCTCCACTCATAGTTGTTTTTCCATATCGTGCCGATGGGCGCGGCCAGGTTGGTGACGAATGAAATCATGGCGAAGAGGAAGAACATCGCGATAATGGCGATGACATTGCTCTTCTGTTGCTGTTTATTAGCCATAGGGGTGTTTATAAATGTGGTATTAAATAAATGATTGGCACGTGAGGGCAGGGCACAATGCGCCCTGTGGCGCAAAGTTACGCATTTTTTTTGAAATTTTATAAATCTTATAAGTCTTATAAATCTTATAAGTCTTATAAAGTTGGCCGGGGGGCGCGCGGGCCGAAGATGGCGGTGCCCACCCTCACGAGCGTGGCGCCGCGGGCTATGGCGGCGGGATAGTCGTCGCTCATGCCCATCGACAGCGTGTCGAAGCCGCGCAGGTCGGGCGCGGCCTCGCGGCAGGCGCGCATCAGCGCCGCCAGGGCGGCGAAGTCGGCGTCCACGCGGGCGGCATCGTCGGTGTTGGTGGCCATGCCCATGATGCCGCAGATGTGGGTGGCCTGCAGCGAGCGGTAGCCGCCGCGGGCGAAGAAGTCGAGCATCTCGCCGGGGGCGAAGCCGCTCTTTGTCGCCTCGGCGGCCACGTGGGCCTCCAGCAGCACGCGCTGCACCGTGCCGCGCTCCAGGGCCAGGCGGTCTATTAGCTGCAGCAGCTCCGTGCTGTCCACACTCTCGATCATGGCCACGCGGCCCACAATCATGCGGGCCTTGTTGCGCTGCAGGTGGCCTATGAAGTGCCAGCGCGTGTCCGGCGGCATGGCCTCGATCTTGGGCAGCAGCTCCTGCACGCGGCTCTCGCCGAAGAGGCGCTGGCCGGCGTCGTAGGCCTGGCGCAGCTCCTCCACGGGGTGGAATTTCGACACGGCCACCAGCTCCACGCCCGCGGGGAGCGTGGAGCGCACGGCGTCGAGGCGGGCGGCTATCGACGGGCTCACTCGGCCTTGGGCTTTGCGGCCTCGCCGGCCATGGGAGCCACCTTGTACACGTCCATGATGGGCGTTTCGGTGATGGCCTGTATCTCATAGTCGGCCATGGTGCCCTTCATGCCCTCGGTGAAGGCCTCGAGGGCTTCCTTGAAGCCGGCGGCCTGCACCAGCATCAGGGTGGAGGTCTTCTTTTCCACGCCGGTCTTCTCGTCGAGGGTGATGAACGCCACCTTCACGGTGTAGAAACGGTCGGCGGCATCGTCGTCGTTGAAGAATATCTCGGCTATTTTGGTGCGCTTCACGGCGCTCACGCTGAAATCGCCGCTGATGTAGGGCGTGCGCTCTTCGATTATGCGGGCCTCGGCCTCGGTGAAGCTCAGGGCGTCCACCAGATAGGGCTCGTTCACTTTCTTCACTGCGCCGTTTTCCATCATCTTGTCGTAGCGCACCTTGCATTCAAACCAGTTTGCCATAGTCTATATATATATTAATGTGTATCGCGTGCCGCCGGCGGGCGGCGACTGCAAAATTAGTGATTTTGCCCCAATCGCACAATATCGGGCGCCCATTCCGCGAGCGATTAGTTAAGAACGCCCCGGAGAGTACCCCGATAGGGCGTTGCCCTAAATCATAAAGGAAAGAGAACGAGCCGCCCGTCTGATGGCAGGGCCGGAGGCCCTCCCTTTGGTTAACCCCCGGCGGGTCGCCGGGGGACAGCAATATCAACAGATACAGCCCTGGAAGGGCTGTCCTGCCGGCCGTTGAGGATGGTACACCCCCTCCGGGGCTGCCGCGTAGGTGTGGCACTACCCCGTGCGACCCGCACGGGGTTAACAAGCGGGCGGACCTCCGGCCCGCTCTCCCAGACGCCTCCACATATTTGTTCTATATTAGGCGCAGAGAAAATTATAAGCGGTTGAAAATCATGGAGGGACGCTTTTTAAGCGTCCACCCCCGCATTGCCCTCTAAAATAGCTAAAATAGCTACTATAGCTAAAATAGCTACTATAGCCACCCCGCCCCTCACCCCGGATGGCCAGCGGCGTTAGCTGCGTTGGCGCCGCGTTTAGCGGCGCGTCGTTGTATGCTACGCGGGCCCGCTCTCCCATGCGCCTCCACATATTTGTTCTATAGTAGGCGCAGAGAAATATATAATATATTGGATGTCAAGCAGTAGGGACGCTTTTCAAAGCGCCCGCTACAGCCTGGTTTACAGCCCATTTTATATTTCTCTGCGCCTCCGCGCGATTTTTTGCACATCGCGTGGCTGGCTCGGGATTTCGGCGCGGGTTTTATTCCCAAACTTAAATATTTGATTTTCAAGTTTAAAGGCATTTTGTGGCAACAATCTGTTAACTCGCGGGTATGGCAAAGTGCCAAATTGAAAGAAAAAATCGTGCAAAAATGTAAAGATTATTAAATATTTTTCTTAACTTTGCGCACTCATGTACATTTCAAAGAGTGTCACCAATAGGGAAGGCTCCGGCCTTCGGTTCGTTAAGTATGTATAAACCAATAAAATATGTCTAATTTCTAATTAAGTATGAAAAAGCTGTTTCTATTACTTCTCGCAGTATTAGCGATGGCCGTCGGTGCGTCGGCGCAGACGCGCACGGTCACGGGTACTGTCGTGGACGCCGACAACGATGAGCCCATCATCGGAGCCAGTGTATCGGCCGGCCACGGTGTAGGAGTTGTTACCGATGTGGATGGCAACTTCACCATCCAGGTGGCAGCTAACACTACAAAACTCTCCATTTCCTACGTGGGCTACACCACCCAGAACGTAGAAATCGGCAGCGGTAAAATTTTTGTGAAACTTTCCCCCTCGACCACCACGCTCAACGACGTGATTGTCGTGGCCTACGGCACTGTCAAGCGCTCGGAATACACAGGTTCGGCGGGCGTAGTGGCAGCCGACCAGCTCGAGAACGCCCAGGTGAGCAACGTCACCAAGGCCCTCAGCGGTAAGATGGCCGGTGTGCAGATCACCAGCAGCAACGGCCAGCCCGGCACCAGCGCCAACGTCTACATCCGCGGCACGGGCTCCATCAACGCCAGCACGCAGCCCCTCTATGTGGTCGACGGCATGCCCTACGACGGCGAAATCAGCAACATAGCCGCCAGCGACATCGAGCAGATGACCGTCATGAAAGACGCTGCCTCCACGGCCCTCTACGGTGCGCGTGGCGCCAACGGCGTAATCATGATCACCACCAAGCGCGGCGGCGAAGGCAATGCCAAGGTTACCCTCGACGCTTCGTGGGGTTCCAACGGCCGCGCCCTTCCCACCTACGATATCATCAAGAGCCCCGAGCAGTATCTCGAGACCCTCTACCAGGCCCTGTACATGCAGCAGCTGGGCAATGGCGCCACCGCGGCAGCCGCCAACCAGTATGCCAACGAAAACCTGTGGCTGGGCGCCATGCAGACGTTCAGCGTGCCCGAAGGCCAGACCTTCATAGGCATGAACGGCAAGCTCAACCCCGCAGCAACCCGCGGCTACAGCGACGGCCACTACTACTATACGCCCGACAACTGGGTGGACGACACCTTCCGTCACGGCCTGCGCCAGGAGTATAACCTCACCGTCACCGGTGGCACCCAGAAGCTCAACTACTACGTGAGCGGCAGCTACCTCAACGACGAGGGTATCCTCGAAGGCTCCCATTTCGACCGCTTCAGCTCGCGCGTCAACGTCGACTACCAGGCCAAGCCCTGGCTGAAAGTGACCACCAGCAACACCTACGTGTACACCAACAGCGGCTACCCCTCGCTCCAGACCTCCGGCAGCAGCAACTCCACCGCCAACGCATTCGCAGTGGCCTATCAGATTGCTCCCGTATATCCCATCTTCGCCCGCGGCGCCAATGGCGAACTCCTCCGCGACAAGGCCACCGGCCTGCCCATCTACGACTACGGTATGGGCCAGGACTTCGGCTACGGCAAGATGGCCGCCCGTCCCTCGGGCGCCTGGGCCACCGCCAACCCCGTGGGTAGCCTCCTCTACGACACCCGCGAGTTCATAGGCGACGTGCTCGACAGCAAGTGGAGCGCCATCCTCACTCCCCTCAAGGGCCTCACCATCAGCGGTACCGCCGGCCTCTACCTCAACAACCAGCGCTACCACAACCTCGACAACAACCTCTACGGCCAGTCGGCAGCCACCGGCGGCCAGGCCACCCAGCAGCAGGCACGCTACAGCACCGTGAACCTGCAGGGCCTCGCCAGCTACAACTTCCAGGTGAAGGAAGACCACGACTTCGACGTGATGGTCGGTGTCGAGAGCCAGGACTACCAGACCGAGTACGTCACCGGCACCGGCAGCTACCTCTACATGCCCGGCAACTTCTTCCTGAGCAACACCATCAACAACTGGACCGTGGGCGGCGGTAAAGAGCAGCTCTCCCACCGAAGCGTATTCGGCCGCTTCAAATACAACTACGCCGGCCGCTACTACTTCATGGGTTCCGTTCGCTCCGACGCTTCGTCGCGCTTCCACCCCGACCACCGCTGGGGCACATTCTGGAGCGCCAGCATCGGCTGGGACGTGAACAAGGAAGACTTCCTGAAAGACCAGACATGGATCGACATCATCAAGTTCAAGGCTTCGTTCGGCCAGAACGGTAACGACAACCTGGACAGCTCGATGCTCATCAACTACACCGACTTCTACACCATCAGCGGTGCCAACAGCGTGTGGAGCGACTCCGAGCTCGTCTACAAGGGCAACCCCGAAATCACCTGGGAGAAGAGCAACAACTTCAACATAGGTTTCGACTTCAGCTTCTGGAACGGCAAGCTCAGCGGCTCGGCCGAGTACTACCTGCGTCAGACCTCCGACATGCTCTTCAACCTGCCCGTGGCTCCCTCGCTGGGCTACACCAGCATCCCCAAGAACGTGGGCTCCATGCGCAACAGCGGCTTCGAGCTCTCGCTCAACTACCGTGCCGTCAACACCAAGGACGTGACCCTCGAGGTGTTCGCCAACGCCACCTTCCCCAAGAACCGCGTGGTGAAGCTCGACCCCTCCATCCTCAACGACGACGGCGCCTGGGAGGCTGCCAGCACCCGCCTCGTGGTGCCCGGCGAAAGCTACTACCAGCTCTGGCTCGTTGAATACGCCGGCCTCGACGAAAACGGTAGCGCCCAGTACTGGGCACGCCGCAACGTGCTCGACGACCTGGGCAAGCCCATCCGCATCGGCGGCACCGACCAGAAGCCCGTCTACGAGACCGAGGAATACCTCACCACCGACTGGACCACCGCACGCTCCACCAACCGCAAGCTCACCGGCGACGTCCTTCCCAACGTCTACGGCGGTTTCGGCATCAACCTCGAGGCCTTCAACTTCGACCTCTCCGTGGGTCTCAGCTACCAGCTGGGCGGCCGCATCATCGACTACGGCTACCAGAACTACATGAACCCCGGCCTCACCGCCGAGCTCGGTAAGACATGGCACAAGGACATGCTCAACGCCTGGACGCCCGAGAACACCAACACCGACGTGCCCCGCATGGGCACCGCCGGCATCCTCGTGGACAACGCCGCCCAGACCAGCACGCGCTTCCTCATCAGCAGCGACTACCTCTCGCTCAACAACATCACCTTCGGCTACAACGTGCCCGACAAGGCCACGAAGAAGCTCGGCCTCAGCAGCCTGCGCGTCTACTTCGCAGCCGAGAACGTGGCACTCGTGAGCGCTCGCCGCGGTCTTGACCCCCGTCAGGGCTTCGTGAGCTCCAACGACGCCACCTACTCTCCCATCCGCACCCTCACCGGTGGTCTGCGCGTGAGCTTCTAATTCCTTTCTCCATTCTGTTTCAAAACTCGATAAGAAATGAAATTCACCAAAATACTTCTCGGTGCGCTGGCCACCTCGGCCCTCGCATCCTGTGCCGACCTCGACACGGAGCTCCTCGACAGCTACGTATCGACCGAGCAGAAGCAGGAAGTGCTCGACCTGAACCCCGACATGGCCTCGGCCAGCGTGATGGGTATCTTCTCGCAGTTCTTCAACATCTTCACCATCTCGACCCAGCATCTCGACTTCGAGTATCCTGCCGTGATGATCGGTATGGACTCCATGGGCACCGACTTCATCAGCAAAAACTCCGGCTACAACTGGTTTGCCTCCTACGAGGGTTACCAGGGCAACACCCCCAGCGGATGGCGCGCTGCACAGCTCTGGCTCTACCAGTACGCCAAGATCAAGACCGCCAACACCCTGGTGGCCTCCATCCCCGCCGACACCGAAGAGGCCAAGCTCAAATTCTTCCGCGCACAGGGCCTCGCAGCCCGCGCCTTCGAGTACTGGACCCTGGCACAGTGCTACCAGTTCAACTACGTAGACCACCTCAACTCGCCCTGCGTGCCCATCATCACCGACGAGAACGAGCTCGAGGCCGCCGAAAACGGCGCTCCCCGCGCCACCGTGGCCGCCGTCTACGAGCAGATCATGAAGGACATCAACGAGGCCATCGACCTCCTCACCGAGAGCGAAGTCAAGCCCGAGTCCATCATCAGCGAGAAGCCCAAGCGCATGGTCAGCCTGGCCACCGCCTACGGCCTGCGCGCCCGCTTCAACCTCACCATGGAGAAATGGGCCGACGCCGCTGCCGACGCCACCAAGGCCATCACCATCTTCAGCGGCAAGCCCTATTCCATCAAGGAAGTGAGCAAGCCCGGCTTCACCAGCATCAACGACGACTCCTGGATGTGGGGTATCGCCATCAACGAGACCGACTACGGTATCGCCGGCGGCTCCATCGTGAACTGGCCCGCCATGGCCTGCACCTTCTCCCACGGCTATACCGACCAGGGCGGTGCATGGCGCTGGTGCTCCAAGATTCTCTACGACTGGATCCCCTCCACCGACGTGCGCAAGGGATGGTTCCTCGACGCCAACCGCAAGAGCGTGAACCTCACCGAAGAGCAGCAGGAATACATCGACGGCTTCGTGCTGGGCGCTCCCACCTACGACGACGACCAGTCGAAGAACATCATGCCCTACACCAACGTGAAGTTCAACTCCTATCAGGGCGTCCTGGGCCAGAGCCTCAACGCCTCCGATATTCCCCTGATGCGTGTCGAAGAGATGTATCTCATCAAGGCCGAGGGTGAAGCCATGAGCGGCAACACCGGCGGCGCCAAGCAGACCCTCAACGACTTCGTGCGCACCTATCGCGACCCCTCCTACGCCAGCCTCGGCACCGACGCCGCCGGCATTCAGAACGACGTGTGGATGCAGCGCCGCGTCGAGCTCTGGGGCGAAGGCCTCAGCTTCTTCGACATCATGCGCCTGAAGAAGAACATCGACCGCCGCGGCCACAAGTTCCCCAAGGCTTTCGTGTTCAACATCGAATACAACTCCCAGGCAGCACAGGTGCTCCTCTTCTGCATCCCCTACGACGAAGTAGCTGCCAACCGCGGTATCTCCGAGAGCGACAACAACAAGTCGATGCCCACCCCCACCGTGGTTCAGGACTGACGCTCCGCACCTATCCAAAAAACAACAATTTCTTAATATCCGAACAATATGAAACTGTTTAAATATAGCGTTCTCGCGCTCGCGCTCGCCGCAGGATTCGCCTCCTGCTCCGACGACGAGACGTACGTGCCCGGAGCTGCTTCGGACGGTGTGTACTTCCCCACCACCGACTCGCTCGACGTGGAGCTCGACCGCAAGGTGCCCACCCTCGACATCACCGTGTCGCGCCTGGGCGAAACCGAGGCCGCTACCTATCAGCTCATCGGTAGCGCCGACGACGAAGTATTCACCATGCCCTCCTCCGTGTCCTTCGCACAGGGCGAGAGCAGCGTCGTCCTCAAAATCCCCTACAAGGCCGACAACATGGCCTACGACAAGCCCTACAAGGTGAAGCTCGCCTTCGCCGAAGGCACCAAGCTCAGCACCTACGGCTACCACAGCCTCGACCTCTCCGTCGTGCTCCCCGCCCCCTGGATCACCATCGGCAAAGGCACGTACTGCGACTACTGGGTTCTTCCCATCTACGGTCTTCACCCCGAAAAGTATCCCGAACTGACCAATACCTGGGAAGTTGAGCTCCAGCAGCACGAGGTGGACAAGACCCGCTACCGCTGGGCCAACCCCTATGGCGAGGCATTCGCAAAGTATTGCGCAGCCAACGACATAGCCGAACTCGAGCCCGGCGAATATGACTCGGCCAATAAGTACAACATCGAATTTGTTGTCGACGCAAAGGGCCGTGCAGTTGTGCCCTGGGGCCAGCTCACCGGCGCCACTATCAACGAAGACGAAGGTATGGTGGTTGTGGGCACCCTCGGTGGCTACTACTATGTAAACGGTTGGTCTTTTGATGAAATAGAAGCTACGCTTCCCGAGGGCATCAGCACTTATAATTCCAAGAAGGAATACGAAACGTTCACGACTCCTGCCGGCTCCATGGTCTGCGACTTCACCAAAGATGGCGGTGGCCCGTACATCCCCAACTACAACCCCGGCGGTTATGTTTGGTGGGCCGAAAAGGTGGAAGTGAAGGACTATGCAGTTAAGCTTGCTTTCAATGGTATTCTCACCGATCCCGAGGCCGACACCTATATCATGGTTTATATCAAGCTCGGAGCAGACCTCAGCTACGCTCAGGTAGCACTTGTTCCCGGCGAAGACGAGGAAGCCGCTCTTGCAGCAGTTCTCGATGGTAGCGTCTCCACTGAAAAGCTCGAAGAATCCGACAAGTCCTATCCCTTCTATTTCCTCACAAGCGGCGAATACGTTGTCGTAGCCCTCGGCTATAACGACGATGGCGAGCAGGTTTCTGCCTCGACGCTTCCCGTGCTTGCCGTGACCACCACCGAGCCCAAGGAATGGCGCAAGCTTGGAACTGGAATCATGGTAGACGCATGGATTATTCCCGCATTCTCCGTTAAGGGCGTTCGCGCAGATCCCATGAGTTTTGCCTACAACGTCAGCATGGAAGAAAACATCGAAAATCCCGGTATTTACCGCATCATCGCTCCGTGGACCAACGCTGGCTACCCCGGCGCCTCCCTCAACGCCAACACGGATCAGACTTTCGATCTCGTAATCGATGCTCGCAATCCGGAAATGGTGAGCATTCTTCCCCAGAACACCGGTTTCCTCAACCAGGGCGATGACTATTCGGAATGTTATTGGGCTACAACCCTGGCCGATGTCATGAAGGCTTACAACTATAGCGACCAGGACATCGTGGATGAAGGTGCCGACAATTTCGTTTACAACGGCCAGATTTATATTTTGGCGCCCATGTTTGGCGTAACTGATGCTGTTAACGACCCGGCCCCCAACATTCAGGACTGCCAGTACAGCTTCTACAACAAAACTCCTTACAGCGACGAGGAGCAGTATTGCCCCAGCATCTTCCAGCTGCCCGGTGCCGGCAACAACGCGCCCGCCAAGGTGGCCATGAAGCGCCTTCAGGGCAACGTGAAGAAGCAGTGCACCAACAGCACCCTCCGCGCAGCTGCCAAGTATCTGAGCAACAACGCCAAGATCAAAGGCCGCAATGCCAAGGACTACTGCAAAAAGTCTTCCCGCACCAACCTCTAAGCACACAATAGAATAGCTTCATACTACCGCGTCGCGGCACCGATTGGTTCGGTGCCGCGATTTTTTTTCGCGCCCCCGCCATCCCGAACTCAAGATACAAAAGGCCAAAAATCATCAAAAGCAACAAAAAACCTCCAGGCGCCCTCTCCCGCAGGTTTTTTGTTTCATGTGCCGCTTTTGATCTTTTGTATCCCGCGTTTTTTGGAGGGGACGTTTTAAAAACGTCCCTCCCGCAGGCTTTTGTTTCTTGTGCCGTTTTTGATCTTTTGTATCCCGCGTTCGGGGTGGCGGACGTTTTAAAAACGTCCCTCCTGCTTGGTTGCCAGCCTCTTGGATAATCCGCTGCGCCTCTGCGCGAGGCTTGCCGTCAATGCCACGCAGGCTCGGCCGGGCGTTGTGTGGCTTGAAAATTTCTATTTTATGGTTATTTAGCTATATTTGTGCTCGCAAACCAATAAATTATTATATGAAAAAAGTTTTCTCACTTGTGTCTTCTGCCGTCCTGGCGCTGGCGCTGCTCCTCCCCTCGCAGGCTACCGCACAGAACTACAAGAAGATAACGGAGCAGAGCACGGAAACCTCCTTCAAGGTGAAACCGGCGGCTCCCCGCACCCTGCAGGTGCACAGGAAGGGCACCGAGGCCGCATCGGCCACGCCCTCGCTGCGCAGCGCCATGCAGGCCACCTACCGCATATCCGCCTCCAAGGGTCTGCGCGCCGCGTCGACCTCGTTTCCCGACCTGCGCGGCAGCTCCACCTACGGCGACATCGCCAACGGCCTCTACACCATAAGCTCCGACGCATCGGTAGAGCTGGTGAAGAGCGGCATCCGCGCCAAGGCCGGCGGCACAGCCCTCAACGGCGTCTACTACTATATCGACGACTATGAAATCTTCGGCATGGTCGTTGTCACGGTCTACGCCCTCGACGCCGAGACCGGCGAAGAACTCTACCACTTCAGCGGCGACGTGGAGAATGAATACCTCGACATGGCCGCCGACCCCACCAGCGGCATCATCTATGCCCTGGGCATCAACGCCGAGGGCACCTCGGTGCAGCTCTTGAAGGTGGCCATCACGGACGGCAGCATCACCAACACCGTGGTGGGCGACCTGCCCGGCTTCTGGAACGCCCTGGCTTGCGACGCCGAGGGCCAGCTCTACGCCACCGACCAGTACAGCGGCGACGACGTGGCCGAGCCCTCGCGCCTCTACAAGCTGGACAAGCTCACGGCCACCCCCACCCTGGTGGGCAGCACCGGCATGTATCCCTACTACAGCAGCTCGGCAGCCATCGACCCCCGCTCCGGCCGCATGTTCTGGACCGTGTGCCCCTACGGCGACGAGTGCCTGCTGTGTGAGGTGAACACCGCCACCGGCGCCGCCACCCTGCTGGGCACCTTCGAGGGCACCGAGCAGGTGCAGGGCCTCTACGTGAAGACCCCCCTGGCCGAAGACGGCGCTCCCGCATCGGCCATCGAGCTGACGGCCAACTTCGCCAACGGCTCGCTGAGCGGCACGATCGATTTCACGGCTCCCGCCACCACCTTCGACGGCAATCCCGGCTCGGGCTCGCTCAGCTATGAGGTGAGCATCGAGGGCACCCCGGTGCGCAACGGCTCCGCTACGTGGGGCGAAACCATGAGCGTGCCCGTGGCTCTCGCAGCCAGCGGCGAATACAACTTCTCCGTGGTGATGAGCAACGCCGCAGGCAAGAGCCCCGTGGCCACCACCACGGCCTACGTGGGCATGGGCGTGCCCGTATCCACCGTGGCCACCCTGAACTACTTCGACGGCGAGCTGCAGCTGGCCTGGACGCCCGTGGCCACCACCGTGGGCGGCATCGGCTACATCGACCCGGCATCGGTGACCTACACCGTGACGCGCTTCCCGGCCGACGAGGTGGTGTATGAGGGCCCGGCCACCAGCTTCCGCGAGACCATCGAGGAGCCCGAGTCGCTCACCCAGATCTACTACACCGTGGTGGCCCACTGCGGCGACCTGAGCAGCGCAGCCGCCACCTCCAACGCCGTGGCCCTGGGCTCCATCATCCCGCCCTACACCAACGACTTCTCCAGCCCCGTGGCCCTCGATGGCTTCACCATCATCGACGCCAACGGCGACGGCAAGCACTGGGAAGTGGTCGGCGGCCAGGCCCGCATGGGCTACAACAGCACCGTCGACATGGACGACTGGATGATCACGCCCCCCATCAAGCTCGAGGGCGGCAAGTCGTATAAAATCACCTTCGAGGCGCAGACCAACTACTACGACGAGCGCATCGAGGCCAAGTGGGGCATGCAGCCCACCGTGGCCGGCATGACGGAGACCCTCGTGGAGCCCACCGAGCTGCCCGCCGACCTGTATTACAGCACTCCCCTGGAGCTGGGCGACTACATCACCCCGGCCGTCACGGGCGTCTACTACGTGGGCATCCATGGCATCAGCGACCACGATATGTACTGGCTCTATGTCGACAACCTCTCCATCAGCGCCCCCGTGGGCAACGACGCCCCCGCAGCCGTGACCGACTTCAAGGCCCTCACCGACCCGGACGGCGCCTACAAGACCACCGTTACGTTCAAGGCTCCCACGCTCACCTACGGCGGCGACCCCCTCACGGCCCTCACCTCCATCGAGCTTAAGCGCGACGGCACGAGCATCCACACCTTCTCGCCCGTAGAGCCCGGCCAGGAATGCAGCTTCGTCGACGAAGTGGGCACCGAAGGCACCGTCACCTACACGGCCATCGCCACGAACGCCGACGGCGCCGGCACACCCGCCGAAGTTTCCACCTTCGTGGGCATCGACGTGCCCGCCGCACCCACGGGCGTTACGCTCGTGGAATCGGCCACCGAGCCCGGCATCGTCACCGTGGGCTGGGACGCCGTGACCACCGACCGCAACGGCCAGCCCATCAATCCCTCGTTCGTCACCTACAGCGTGGCCTACTACGACGTCGAGCAGAACGCCTGGGTGGATATGAAGACCGGCATCACCGGCACTTCCTACACCTTCCGCGCCGTGCCCGAGGGCGAGCAGGACTTCGTGCAGTATGCCGTATATTCCGAGACTGCCGCCGGCTACGAAGGCGCAGCCACCGACTATATCCCCGTGGGCCAGCCCTACGAGGGTCTCGACGAGAGCTTCCCCGATGGCCACCTCGCCTATCAGTGGGCCATTGACTACGCCACCCCGAACGCCAAGTGGACCATCTACAACGACCAGAGCCTGTCCGGCATGACCAGCTTCGACGGCGACGGCGGCTACGCAGGCATGCTCTGCTACATCGCCAACGGCGGCGCCAGCCTCATCTCCGGCAAGATCTCGCTCGAGGGCGTCCAGAAGCCCGGCGTGTCGCTGTATGTCTACAGCCTTGGCGCCGACGACGACAACGATTTCGAGCTCTATGTGCGCGAAATGGGCACCGAAGAGTGGACATCGCTCGTATCCACCAAGGTCAACCAGCTGGCCGGCGAGAAGGAATGGGGCCTCGTGAGCGCTTCGCTCGAAGCCTTCGCCGGCAAGATGGTGCAGATACGCATCGCTGCCGTCACCCAGGAATATACCTACACCTTCGTCGACCTCATCCACGTGGGTTCGCTGCTCGACTTCGACCTGGCCGCCACGGAGCTGACCGCCCCGGGCATCGTGGCCGCAGGCAGCCCCTACACCGCCACCGCCAAGGTGTCGAACATGGGCATCAAGGACGTTGAGGCCTACACCGTAGAGCTGCTGGCCGACGGCGCCACCGTGGCCACCCGCACCATGGGCGCTCTGGCCGCCGGCCACACCGCCACCGTGGCCTTCGACCTTGAGATGAGCACCATAGCCACCGAGGCCATCGAGCTCACGGCCCTCGTGAAGTACAGCGCCGATGAAAACGCCGAAAACGACGAGAGCGAGGCCGTGACCGTAACGCCCCGCCTGAGCAAGCTGCCGCGCGTAACCGACCTGGAGGGTGAAGAGGTGGACGGCGTGCCCACCCTCACCTGGACCGAGCCCGACCTCACCGCCTCCGGCGCTCCCACCCTCACCGACTTTGAGGATGGCACCTCCTGGGCGCAGAGCTACGAAGGCTGGACCTTCGTCGACGTCGACAACGCCGAAGTGGGCGGCTTCCAGAACTCCAACATCCCCGGCATCGACCCCGGCACCTCCAAGGTGTCGTTCCTCGTGTGGGACGCCGCCGGCTACAACGAGCAGTTCGGAGCCCACAGCGGCCAGAAATATCTCGTGGCCATGTACCGCTACGACGACGGCACCACCGACGACTGGGCCATCTCGCCCGAACTCTCCGGCAACGCCCAGACCGTGACCTTCTTCGCCAAGAGCTACAACCCCACCTATCCCGAAAAGATAGAGATGTACTACAGCACCGGCAGCCTCGACCCCGCCGACTTCATCAAGGTGGGCGAAACCGTCGAAGCCGTGCCCGGCACCTGGACTGAATACTCAATCGAGGTTCCCGCCGGCGGCAAGCACTTCGCCGTGCGCAGCTGCGCCACCGGTTCGTTCCTGCTCATGATGGACGACTTCACCTACGAGCCCGGCGTGGCCGCCGAGCTCAGCATCGTGGGCTACGACGTTTATCGCGACGGCGAGAAGATCACCGCCGAGCCCGTGGGCGAATGTGAGTATGCCGACGCCGATGCCACCGCCGGCGAGCACACCTATGTGGTTGTGACCGTCTACACCAACGGCAACTCCGCTCCCTCCAACGCCGTGACCGTCGCTGCCAGCGGCATCGCCGATGCCGTGGCCGCAGGCATCAGCATCGAGGCCGGCAAGGGCATCATCACCGTGACCGGCGCCGAGGGCAAGCTGCTCACCGTGGCTGCTGCCGACGGTAAGCTCTACTTCAACGCCCCCGCCGCCGCCCGCCAGACCGTAGCCGCCCCCGCCGGCATCTACGTGGTCAAGGCCGGCACCCGCGTGGCCAAGGTTGCAGTGAAGTAACCGCCGCCCCCTCCCCCAAAAAGCCCCTGCGCTCCCCCGCGCAGGGGCTTTTTTTCGCCGGTTTTACAAAAATTATGGGGAAAACTCGCGCCGAGCCGCAGAGAAAAAAACATGTAGTTGTAAACCAGGCGGTATGCTTATAATAGCTCCAATAGCTCCAATAGCTCCAATAGCTCCAATAACTCCAATAGCTCCAATAGCTAACCTGGCCCGCTCGCTCCGTAAAGAGGCCGCATCGGGCAACCACACGCTTCGCACGGCTACGCCGCGCTTGCGTGTGGTTCACGTCGATACCTTGACCGCGGGGGCCCTGTAGGGGTCCAATTCCCCGACGCTCTGCGTTTAGCGGGGCAGGCGGGTCAGAGGGTGAGGCGGAAGGCGGGGTAGACGGTGCAGCGGCCGCCCATGCGGTATTTGTGGGTGTCGAGGGGGTGGTTGAGCACGGCGCCGCCTTGCTCGGTGGAGACGCCGAAGTCGAAGTAGCGGGCGGCGGCGCAGTCGTGCTGGATGATGTGGCTGTAGATGGCCGGCAGCAGGCGCTCGCGGCGGGCCTCGTCGCCGGCGGCGATGTACTGGGTGTGCACCACGCGGCCGGTGTCGTAGACCACCGTGCCGGCCAGGACGCGTCCGCCGCGGGAGGCGGTGTAGAGCCGGATGCGGTCGGGGAAACGGCTGTGCAGCAGCTTGATTTCCTCGAGGGTGTGCACGGGGCGCGTGTCGTGACGGGCGCCGAGCACCTCTTCCAGGATGGCCCAGAAGTCGGCCCAGCGGTGGGACTGCCCGATGGCCACGTCGCTGCGCATGGCGCGGTTTATGGCGCCACGCATGCCGCGGTCGGGCGGCAGGGGGTCGCGCAGGTCGATGGTGGAGGAGGCGCCCATGGCGCAAGGCGTGGCTCCAAGGCGCCAGAGGGCGTAGAGGTCGTCCTCGGCCGGCTGGCGGTGGTAGATGTGGGGCACGGGGCGGTAGAGCAGCTCGTCGAGGCCGTGGCTGCGCATGTGGGCCAGCAGTATGCGGAAGAGCTCGAGCATTTCGGCGGCCTGGAGGTGGCGCGGCGCCATGAGCCAGCCGCCGTAGCTCAGGCCGTTGTGGCTGGCCAGGGTGGTGCCTGCGGTGTGGGCGGGCATCACGGCCAGGAGCGCGCCCCCGGCGGCGTCGCGGGCCACGAGAGAGTGGTCGGCGAAGCGGTGGGCGTGATAGTCCATGTAGCCGCGGCGGTGCAGGAATGTGCCGTTGCGCGAGATGTCGACGAAGGCATCCCACTCCGCGGCCATTGCCGGTGTGTAGCGCTCGATTGTCATCCTTCAAATTCTACGGGTCCCTCGCGGAGCACCTCGGGCTCCTCGCTGTCGCTCAGGTCGATAATGGCTGTGCCCTGCGTGCCTCCCGTGCCGCCGTCGATCAGCAACTGCGCGTCGGTGGCGTAGTGCATGGCTATGCTTTCGGGCTCGGCCATCTCGTAGGGGTCGTCGAGGGCGGCCGAGGTGCACATGAGCGGATGGCCCAGCTCGGCGGCCAAGGCGCGGGCTATGGCGTTGTCGGGCACGCGCAGGCCTATGGTCTTGCGGCCCTTGAAGATGCGCGGCAGGCGCAGGGCGGCCGGCAGCAGGAAGGTGAAGGGGCCGGGCAGGTAGTGGCGCAGCGTGCGGAAGGCCGTGTTGTCGATGCGCACGTATTCGGCCGCCTGGCTCAGGTCGGCGCACACGAGCGACAGCGGGTGGGCCGCCGGGTCGATGCCGCGGATGCCGCACATGCGCTCCACGGCGCGGTGGTTCAGGGCGTCGCAGCCCAGCGCGTAGAGCGTGCCGGTGGGGAAAATCACCACGGCGCCGTCGCGCAGCGCCTCCACGGCCTCGGCTATGTGCCGGCCGTCGACATTGTCGGAATAAATGCGCAGAATCTTCATGGCCGGGGGGTGTGGAGTGTGATTGTGATGTCGCGGGCGCCGGCATATTGCTCGAGCAGGCGGCGCATCGTGGCCTCGAAGGCGGCGTCGCCGTCCTCCGAGGGGCCGTAGATGTTCACGGTCATGAGCAGGCGCGAGGTGGCGGGGCTCATCTTGGTGCGCTCGTTGTCGCTCGTGGGGGTGCCGAAGCCGCCGGTGGCATCGCGCCACACGGGCAGGCCCTCGATGTTCAGCTCGCCGCGGCCTATGGCGGCGTAGGGCTCGCCGGCGCGGCCGCGGCCCAGCTCGATGGCGGGGCCGTCCACGGCGTCGGCGTCGAAGCCGCCTATGCTGTGGCCCGAGAGCAGCGACAGCAGGTTGATGAGGTCCACCAGGGCCGTGGAGCGGTAGAGCTCCAGGCCCTTCACGGCGCGCCGCGTGAGCGCCTCGGCCGAGGGGCGGTAGCGGTTGGGGTCCTTGCCCAGGGCCTTGTAGGCCGCGCGGGTGGCGGCGATGGCCGGCCGCTTGTTCACGGCCTCCATGGGCGTGCCCTCCAGGCGCGCGCAGGCCTCGATGATTTCCTGCCACAGGGCGTCGGGCGTGGGGCCGTTGGTCACGGCGGCCTCCACCACCATCACCCGCAGCCCGGGGGCTGCAGCTGCTATTTCGGGAGAAAAACTTATATTCATGATAGCTTCAGGGTTTCAAGTGTGTGCTCGCGGTCGGCCTCGAGCTGGCGGCGCAGGGCCTCCGGCGAGTCGAATCTGCGCTCCTCGCGCAGGCGGTGCAGCAGTTGCAGGTCGAGGTCGCGGCCGTAGATGTCGGCATCGGTGCCTATCAGGTGGGCCTCGACGCTCACGGCGGGGTGGGGCGAGGCGTCCACGGTGGGGCGCACGCCTATGTTGACCATGGCCGGCACCGCCGGGGCGCCTTCCATCGTGGCCATTGCCGCGTAGACGCCCGTGGCCGGCAGCAGCCGGCAGGCGGGGGGCTGAATGTTGGCCGTGGGGAAGCCCAGGGTGTGGCCCAGATGCCGGCCGTGCACCACGGGGCCGCGCAGGTTGTAGGGGCGCCCCAGCACGCGCGCGGCCTGCTCCATATCGCCCGCGGAGATGAGCTCGCGCACCCGCGAGCTCGATGCCGTGATGCCGTCGACGGGCCGGGGCGCCACGTGCACCACGTCCATGCCCAGCTCGCGGCCCAGCGCGTCGTAGGCCTCGCGCTCGCGGGGGCCGTCGCAGCCGAAGCGGTTGTCGTAGCCCATCACCATGGTGGCCACGCCGTAGTGGTCGCGCAGGTGCAGCAGGAAATCGCGCGCCGCCACGCCGCGCATGTCGCCGAAGCTGAGCAGCTTCACGGTGGCATCGGGCATGTGGGCCTTTATCAGCGCCTCCTTCTCCTCGGCCGTGGTGAGCAGGGCCGGGGCCTCGGCGGGACGGAGCACCGACACCGGATGGTCGCGGAAGGAGAAGATCACGGGGCGTCCGCCCCGGCGCGCGGCCTCGGCGGCCACAGCGTCAAGGATGTCGAGATGCCCGCGGTGCACACCGTCGAACATGCCCACAGCCGCCGCATTCACCCTCTCCATCACAGTCCGTGCTCTTTAAGGATGTCCGTAAACTCGCGCCCGGGGGCCACATGCAGGCCGCCGAATCCCAGGGCGCGGGCGGCCTCGACATTGGCGGCGCTGTCGTCGAGAAACACCGTCTCTTCGGGCCTGATGCCCAGCTTGTCCTGGGCGTAGCGGAAGATGGCGGCGTCGGGTTTCAGGGCCTTGGCCTCGAACGACGTTGCCACGCCGTCGAAGTAGCTGTCGATGTCGCGCCCCTCGGCGCGGAAGGCGCGGGCTATGCGCGAGCGCCACATTATCTCGTTGGTGTTGCTCAGCAGATAGATGCCGTAGCGCTTGCGCAACTCGCGCAGCGCGCGCAGGCGATGCTCCGGGATGCCCACCAGGAAGGCGTTGAACGCGCGGTCTATCTGCCCGTCGTCGGCATCGGGCAGCAGCAGGCGCATGCGGCGGTGAAACTCGGCCGCGTCTATGCGGCCCGCCTCCAGGTCCTCGAAGGGGCCCTGCTGGCCGTAGTCGCCCAGATAGTCGGCGGCATTTTCCAGCCCCAGGCGCCGGAACGAGCGCACGCAGCGCGAGCGGTCGATGTCCATTATTACGCCGCCCAGGTCGAAAAGCAGGTTCTTGCAGTGTGTCATAGACAATTTTCGGCAAAGGTACAAAAAAATCGCCAATATTCCCCGCCGGCCCCCCGTAGAAGCAGGATACAAAGGACATTAAAACAGAAGAAACAAAAAAAAATAATTTTTGAGAGGGGGCCTCGCGCAGAGTTCCCCGATAGGGCGTTGCCCTATATCATAATGGGGAGAGAACGACTCGCCTATCGGATGAAAGGGCCGGAGGCCCGCCCTTTGGTTAACCGCGGGCGGGTCGCCCGTGGGTAGCTGTATCAACGGCGACAGCCCGGGATGGGCTGTCCTGCCGGCCTTGAGGGTGGGACACCCCCTCCGGGGCTGCCGCGTGGGAGTGGCACTACCCCGTGCGACCCGCACGGGGTTAACGAGCGGGCGGACCTCCGGCCCGCTCTCCCAGGCATCCCCACTTATTTGTTCTATAGTTGCCGCAGAGGTAATTATTCTTTTGTTTCTTCTGGGTTTGTGTCCTTTTGTATTCCGTGCAAAGCCGGCGAAAAAAACGCCCCTGCGCGGCGGGCGCAGGGGCGTTCGGAAAGGGGGAGGGGGCGGTTACTTGACGGCTACCTTGGCGATCTTGGTGCCTGCCTTCACCACGTAGATGCCGGAGGGGGCGGCTACGGTCTGGCGGGCTGCGGCTGCGCCGTTGAAGTAGAGCTTGCCGTCGGCAGCGGCCACGGTGAGCTGCTTGCCCTCGGCGCCGGCCACGGTGATGGTGCCCTTGCCGGCCGTGATGCTGATGCCGGCCGCGGTGGCGTCGGCGATGCCGTCGTATTCAACGGTAGCGACGTTGGAGGGAGCGGAGATGCCAATGGTGTAGACGGTCACAACCACATAGCTGTGCTCGCCGTCGGCGGCTTCGGTGTCGGTGTACTCACACTCCTCCACGGGCTCGTCGTTGATCTTCCGGCCGTCGCGGTATACGTCGTAGCCCACGATGCTGAGCTCGTCGGAGGTGGCTCCGGCGGCGGTGAAGGTGAAGTCGTCGAGCAGCAGCACGATGCCGTCGGCCGAGCAGCTGCGCACGGCGAAGTGCTTGGCGCCGGCGGGCACGTCGAAGCTGTACTTGGTCCATTCCTCGGGCACGGATTCCACGCGGTCCACCTTCACGAAGTCGGCGGGGTCGAGGCTGCCCGTGCTGTAGTACATCTCCACGGTCTCGGCAAAGATGGCCTTGGCGCTCTTGGCCCAGAAAGAGATGGTCTGGGCGTCGCCGGTGAGCTCGGGCGAGATGGCCCAGTCGTCCACGGGCTCGGCGGTGTCGAGATATATCGACGCCAGATACTTGTTGCCGCTGTGGGCCTCAAGTCCGTCGGCCAGCAGCTGGGAGTAGTCGAAGACGATGAACGACGCGGGGGTGGTGCCCGAAACCGTGCCGGGGATTTCCCAGTTGGTGAAGATGCCGCCGATGGGGTCGCCGTCGACATCCACGAATGTCCAGCCGGCATATTCATGTGCCCAGTTGGTGCCGTCCTCGAAGTCGACGGTCTCCGGCTCGGCCACTACGGCCGTGAGGTCGGGCTCGCTCCATGCCAGCTCAACGCCGGCGGCGCCGCTTTCGGCCGTGAGGTCGGCCACGGCGGGCAGGTTCGTGAACTTGGGAGCCACCTCGATGGTCTGGGAGATGTCGTTATCGGGGTTCACGTCGGCCTCGCAGGCGAGGGTGGCGTAGTAGGCCACGGCCTCGGTGGCCAGGGCGCCCATCTCGGCCTCGAAGCTCACGGTGGTGTGCTCGCCGGAGGCAAGGGCGTCGATGGTCTTCTCGGCATACTTCTCGCCGTCGGCGAAGAGCGTCACGGTGATGGCTTCGGCATCCTCGATGCCGATATTGGCCACGGCCACGTCGACGGTGTAGGGGGCGCCGGTGGCCACGATGCCGGGAGCGGTGATGGCCGTGATGCCCAGGTCGTGGCTGGCGAGGCTACCCACGTAGATCTGGTCGAGGAAGGTGTATGTGTAGTCCACCGTCACGCCCTCGAAGCGCAGCTGCACCACCTTGCCGGCATAGGCGTCGAGCGATGCCATGCCCTTGGCCCAGGTGTTGGGTTCGCCCATCTCGCACATCACGAAGGGCTCGTCGAGCGCGGCCCAGTCGGTGTCCGGCTCCTTCACGTAGAGCTGTATGGCGTTGTGGTTCAGCTCGTCGCCGGCGGTCATCACCAGCGCGTGGAAGCTCACGCCTGCATTCTGCTCGGGCAGCGTGATTTTGCCCGAGAAGAGGCTGGCCTTGCCGGGATATTCGCTGAAGCGCATGGCGGCGTAGCCGTTGTCGTAGTCCGACGAGGGGATGTCCAGGTAGTCGTCTTCGTAGATGTCCCACGATGCGCCCTGCTGGAAGCCCAGGCCCCAGATGTACTGGTTGAGGTCGCCGTTGGCGAAGCTCTCGTCCATGCCGTCGTAGGGAGTGCCCACAGCCATCAGGGGAGTGATGGCGCCGGTGTTGCCGCCTTCGGTGATGGCGAAGACTGCATACTGCACGAACTCCTGGCGGCCTTCAGGCACGGCCTGCAGGGAGAAGCTGGTGCCGGTGATGCCCTGCTCGAGGGGTGCCCAGCCGTAGTAGTCCTCGTAGCACACGGCGTAGGTCACGCGCGACGGGTCGATGGGCGAGCCGTTGATGTCGGTAGAAACGGCGTTCCATGTCACGGTCACATAGCCCGTGTTGCCCTCTTCGGTGAGGGTCACGCCCGTGGGAGCGGCGGGGCGTCCCACGCCTATGAATGCCGATGCCGAAGCCTCGGCGCCCATGCCGTCGGTGTTGTAGCCCACCACGGTGTAGGTCACGTCGCCGCCGGTGTCGAGCACGTCGTCATAGCTCAGGGCTGCGCCGATGGCCGGCGACTCGAAGGTGTGGATGAGCTCGCCGTCGCGCGACAGTTCTATCTTGGTCAGCTCGGCCAGGGGGTTACCGGCCATGTCGAGGGCCGGGGCCTTGAAGGCCACGGTGGCCTTGTAGTCGCCGCCGGGGGCGGGGGTAACGGTCAGGTCGGTGGCGGCTGCGGGGATGGTGGCGGCCTGCGGGGCGCTGATGGAGAGGTCGTCGATGTAGAGATAGAACTTGTCCTTGTCGCTGATGCCGTGGATGCCTATGTAGTAGGTGCCGTCGCTGGCGGGCACAATGAGGTTGCCCAGGGTCACGGGCGTGGCGCTGGTCAGTACGGTGGGCGCCACCAGGTCGCGGGTCATGGCCGCAGCGGTGGCGTCGGTGCCCCACTTGGCCTCCACGCGCTCGGCGTAGGCGCTGCCGGAGGCGTGGGCCACGAACGACACATTGTAGAGCTTGCCGCCCTGCAGCTTGATGGGGGGCGTGATCAGCCAGTCGTCCATGTCCATGCTGGAGTTGTAGGTCATGCGCACCTCACCGTTGCCGGAGTTGTTGGCCCACAGCCACTTGCGCGCGTCGTTATTGGCGTCGATCACGGTGAAGCCTTCCAGGTCGGCCTCGGTGTCGAAGGTGTTGTCGTAGGGCGGTACGATGCCGGCGCCCAGGGTGATGGCGTTGGAGGTGGCCGGAGCGCTGCTCATGCCGTTGCTGGTGGCCACCACGGTGTAGTAGAACTTGGTGAGGCCGGCGAGCTCGCCCGGGGCCTCGCTGTAGCTGGTGGCGGTGCCTTCATACACCTTCACCTCGCCGGGATAGCGGGTCACGGTGTAGGTCACGTCGGCAGCGTCGAAGTAGCCGCCGTCGACCGATGTGGTCACGGGCGTCCACGTCAGCTTCAGCATGTCGTCCACGTAGTCCAGGGTGGCCGTGGTCGAGGCCGGAACGCCGAAACCGGCGTAGAACTCGAGCTTGGCCACGGGGCTCGTGCCGGTGGCGTTGGCGGTGGTCACGGCGAAGGTGTAGGCGCCGCTCGCGGGCAGCGTCACGGCGGCGCTCACGGCGGCGCCATACTGCGTGGTGCCCGTGGCTGCCTGCTCGCCATTGGCCAGCACGGTGTAGCTCAGCTGGCCCGTGGCGGGGGTGCCGTCGTAGGTGGTGGCGGGGGCGTCGAACTTGATGGTGCCGCTCAGCGAGCCTGCGTCGAACACGGCCTCGAGAGCGGTGGCCTCGGCGGGTGCGCCATCTTCGGCGGCCGGCGGGGCGATGTAGAGGCCCTGGATCTCGGCGTTCTCCTCGAGGGCCACGATCTTGGTGGCCGCGCCCGTGGTGAGGTTCACCTCACACAGCAGGCCCAGGTCTTCGCCGGAGGGCGGGCACACCGTCCAGTACATCTTGCCCGAGCGGGGGTCGATGGTGGCCGAGCTGAGATACTGCGGGGCATAGCCCGTGGCGCCCACCTCGGTGACGGCGGCCGTGGTCTTGTCTATCTTGCACAGCGTCGAGCCGGTGGCCAGGAACGAGTTGCCGTCGCTCGTGCCCGTGTAGCTGATGCCGTAGAGCTGGCCGTCCGTGCCGCAGGCTATCGAGTTCCAGTTGCCGGGCAGGATGCCTATGGCCGAAACGGTGATGCCCGAGTTGGGGTCGAACTCCACGGTGGACAGCTGCATGTTCTGGGCGTCGGTGGTGTAGCCCAGGCCGTACACGGTGCCGGTGGCGGGGTCGGTGGCGAAGTCGAAGATTATCTTGTCGTAGTCTTCGCCCCAGCTCGAGAAGTAGTTGTGCTCCTCGCCGGTGGCCATGTCGTAGACATAGGTGTAGACGATGGTGGAGCCGAAGAAGCTGCCGTAGCTCGAGGTGTAGTAGTAGCCGTCGACGGGCACGCCGCCCAGGCCGTCGGGCCCGAGGAAGAGCTCGTCAAGGCCGCCGTCGGCCTTGATCTGGAACAGGCCGGCGGGAGCTGCCGAGAGACCTGCCCAGGAATCCATGTAGGTGACCATGCCGCACAGCTCGGGCAGGCGCACTTCAGCTGCTGCCGCGGCCTTGGCGGCGCCGCGGGTGCGCATGGCGCCGGCCGCCGTCATGGCCCGGCGCAGCGAGGGCGTGGCCGCGGCAGCGCGCCGCGAGGTGGCCTCGTGGAAACTTTTCTTGATGGGTGCCGGCATGTCGGCCACGCGCTGCGAGGCTGCCGCCCGTGCCTCCGTTGCCGGGGCTTTCGTCTTGAGCGTCAGCTTCTGCGGTGCGTCGGCTGCGGCGGGCATGGCCACGGCCAGTGCCAGTGCTGCCGACGAAGCAAGAGTGAGAAATCTGTTCATTAATTTCGATTGGTTAGGAATAAAAAAAACAATTTTGCCCAAAGATAGCAAAAATAACCATAAAATCGAAATTTTAAACACCGAACTGCCCGCGGGCGCCCGCTACAGAAAAGATACAAAAAAACAAAAGCATCAAAAGAACAAAAAAATAATCGGGGCATTCCGCGTAACTATTCAGCGAATTGTTGCATTATGAGAAAACTCGCGCGGAGGCGCAGAGAATTATTATATAAACTGAAAGCCAGGTTAAAAGCCGCGTCGGAGACGCGGTGTTCCTTAGCCTCAGGTCGAGCATTGCGAGGCCTGAGGAATGCTCCGGATTCCACGGTAAAGCCTCGGAGAGGCGATGTTATTACATATAGTCGTGTGAGAAAACAGCGCATCTCCGAAGCGCCGTGACTTATTGAGTGGAACCTCAGGCCTCGCAGTGCTCGACCTGAGGTTAAGGAATGTCGCGTCTCCGACGCTCTCATTGCTGAATAATAATAACTTATATATTTTCTCTGCGCCTCTGCGCGAGGTTTCCCCGAAAAATTTTTTTTGTCCTTCTGTATCCCGTAGAAAACCGGAGAAAAAAAAGCCCCTGCGCGGCGGGGCGCAGGGGCTTTCGGAATGGGGGAGGGGGGCTGTTACTTAACAGCTACCTTGGCGATCTTGGTGCCTGCCTTGACCACGTAGATGCCGGCGGGGGCGGCTACGGTCTGGCGGGCGGCGGCTGCGCCGTTGAAGTAGAGCTTACCATCGGCGGCAGCTACGGTGAGCAGCTTGCCTTCGGCACCGGCAACGGTGATGATGCCCTTGCCTGCGGTGATGCTGATGGCGGCGGCGGAAACTTCCTTGATGCCGTCGTATTCAACGGTGGCGGTGTTCGAGGGAGCCGACATGCCGGTGGTGTAGACGGTCACAACCACGTAGCTGTGCTCGCCGTCGGCGGCTTCGGTGTCGGTGTATTCACACTCCTCGACGGGCTCGTCGTTGATCTTCTGGCCGTCGCGGTAGATGTCGTAGCCCAGGATGCTGAGCTCGGCCGAGTTGCCGGCGGCGGTGAAGGTGAAGTCGTCGAGCATGAGCATGAGGCCGTCGGCCGAGCAGCTGCGCACTGCGAAGTGCTTGGCGCCGGCGGGAACCTCGAAGCTGTACTCGGTCCATACGGCGGCCACGCGGCTTACGGTAGCACCCACCTTGATGAAGTCGGCGGGAACGAGGCTGCCGGTGCTGTAGTACATCTCCATGTCATCGGGGTACTCGGAGCTGACGCTCTTGGCCCAGAAGGTGATGGTCTGAGCGTCGCCGGTGAGCTCGGGCGAGATAGCCCAGTCGTCCACTGCGCCGTAGTCCTCGCGGTAGATGTCGGCGATGTAGAGGTTGCCGCTGTGGGCCTTGAATGCGGAGTTGCCGATTTCAGAGTCATCGAACACGATGAAGGAAGCGGTGGTGACACCTGCTGTTACGCCGGGGAGATCCCAGTCGCTGAACACGCCGCCCACGGGGCTGCCGTCAACGTCTACGAAAGTCCAGCCTTCGTATTCAAATGCCCAGGAGTTGCCGTCTTCGAAGCCTTCGTTGGTGGGCTCAACGCTCACGTTGGTCAGGTCGGGCTCGCTCCAGGTGAGTTCAACGCCTTCTGCGCCGCTCTGGGCGTCGAGGTCGTCGACCTTGGGCAGGTTGCTCAGCTTGGGAGCCACCTCGATGGTAGCGGTCTTGTTGTTGTCGAGGTTTTCATCGGCGGTGTAGGTCACTTCGGCGTAGTATTCTACGGCCTCGGTGGCGATGGCGCCCATGGAGGCCTCGAAGCTTACGATGGTGGAAGCAGCGGATGCCAGGCCGTCAACGGTCTTGGTGGCTACCTTCTCGCCGTCGGCATAGAGCGAAACGGTGAATTCGGTGGCGTCTTCCGTGCCCTTGTTAGTCACGGTCACGTTCACTTCATAGTCGTTGCCGCAGAGCACGGTGGCGGGAGCCTTGATGTCGGTGGCAGCGAGGTCGTTGGGCACGAGTGCGCCGATGATGATCTGGTCGATGAAGGTGTAGGTGTAGGTGGGGTTGGTGGCAGCGAAACGCACCTGCACGGTCTTGCCGGCATACTCGGGCAGCGGCAGGAATGCATTAGCCCAGGTGTCGCCTTCGCCGAGTGTGTTCACTACGAAGGGTTCGCCCACGGCGGTCCAGTCGGCATCGGCGGGTTCCTTCACGTAGATCTGCACGTAGTTGTCGTCGTCGGCAGCGATTACGTAGTTGTAGAAGCTTACGCCGGCGTTCTGGGCGGGCAGGGTTACCTTACCGGTGAAGAGGCTCGAGTATGCATCGGCATACTGGCCTTTCATGCCTGCGAAGCCATTGTCGCCGTCGGCCGAGGGAATGTTGAGCTGAGCCTCGGTGTAGATATCCCACGCGCCGTAGTAGCTGTAGCCTTCGGCCCATGCAGCGTAGGTGAAGCGGCCGTTGGCGAAGCTTTCTTCCATGCCGTCGTAGGGGGTGCCCACGGGAAGCAGGCCAGTGCCCATGCCCTTGCCTGCACCGCCGTCGGTCTCGGAGAAGATGGCGTACTGGACGAAGGCCTGCTCGCCTTCGGGCACAGCCTGGAAGGAAACGGAAGTGCCGGTGATGTGGTCGAGACCTTCGATGGCATACCAGCCGCTGTTCTTATATTCGGCCACTATGTACCAAACCTTGTCGGGGTTGATGGAGTTGCCGTTCTGGTCGGTGTCAACGGCGTCCCAGGTGATGGTCACCTTGCCGGTGTTGCCTTCTTCGGTCATTGCCACATTGGTGGGAGCGGCGGGCTTGTCGATGCCGATGAATGCGGTGGCGGATACTTCAGGACCGTTGCCGTCTTCGTTGTAGGCTACGACGGTGTAGGTGACGTCGCCGCCTTCCTCGGGCTCGTCGGTGTAGCTGAGGGCTGCGCCGATGGCGGGAGCGTTGAAGGTGTTGATGAGCTCGCCGTTGCGCGAGAGTTCAATCTTGGTGAGCGATGCGAGGGCGTTGCCGGCCATGTCTACGGCGGGAGCCTTGAAGGAGATGGTGGCCTTGAGTTCGCCGTTGGCGTCGGGGGTCACGGTCAGGTCGGTGGCAGCTGCGGGGATGGCAGCGGACATGGCGGCGCTGATGGTGAGGTTGTCGACGTAGAGCCAGTACTTGTCGGCGTCGCTGATGCCGTGGATACCGATGTAGTAGGTGCCGTCGGCGGGCGGGCAGATCATGCCGTCGAGAGTCTCGTAGGCGGTGCTGGTGAGGTCGGTGGGAGCCACGAGTTCGTTGGTCATGGCCTCGGCGGTGGCGGCGGTGCCCCACTTGGCCTCAACGCGCTCGGCGTAGTAGGCGCTGTAGGCAGCGGCGTCGAAGGAGACCTTGTAGAACTTGCCGCCCTCGAGCTTGACGGGAGGAGTGATCATCCAGTCGTCCATGGCCTGGTTCGTGTTGTAGGCCATGCGCACGGCGCCGTCGTAGAACGTCCACATCTTGTCGTCGCCGTTGGAGTCGAGGATGGTGAAGCCGTCGAGGTCGGAGGCGCTGTCGAAGGTGTTCTCGTAGGGAGGAACGATGCCGGCGCCCAGCGTAACGGTGTTGGACTGTGCGGCAGCGCTGCTCAGGCCGTTGCTGGTGGCCACTACGGTGTAGTAGTACTTGGTGATGCCGGTGGGCTCGGCCACGGGCTCGCTGAACTCGGTGGCGGTGCCTTCGTAGACCTTAACCTCGCCGGGGAAGCGGGTCACGGTGTAGGTCACGTCGGAGGCGTCGAAGTAGCCGCCGTCGGTCGAGGCGGTCACGGGCGTCCAGGTGAGCTTCAGGGTGCCGTCCTCGTAGGTGAGGGTGGCGGTGGTGGCGGCGGGCACGCCGAAGCCGGCGTAGTAGGCGAGCTTGGCCACGGGGCTTGCGCCGGCGGCGTTGCTCATGGTCACGGTGAAGGTGTATTCGCCGCTTGCAGCGAGGGTGATTTCCTCGGAAACCTCTGCGCCGTAGGTGGTGGTGCCGGCAGCTACGTTTTCGCCGTTGGCAGCGATCTCATAGTTGAGCGAGCCGCTGGCTGCGGTGCCGTCGAAGAGGGTGGTGGGAGCCTTGAAGCTCACGGTGCCGGTGAGGGCGCCGCCTGCGAAGTCGGCTGCCAGGTCGGTGGCGGCGGCGGGAGCGCCGTCTTCGGCAGCGGGAGCCTCGACGTAGAGGCCCTGAACCTCGGCTTCGCCTTCAAGGTTGAAAAGCTTGGAGGCAGCGCCGGAGGTGAGGTCGACGGTGCAGAGGAAGCCTTCGTCGGTGCTCACGGCCCAGTACATCGTGCCGCTCTTGGTGTCGATGGTGGCGGAGCTGAGATACTGGGGAGCGAAACCGGTGGCGCCGATTTCAGTTACGGCGGCGGTAGCCTTGTCGAGCTTGCACAGCTTGGAGTCGTCGACGATGAAGCTGTCGCCCGAGCTGTGGCCGGTGTAGCTGATGCCGTAGAGCTGGCCGTCGGCGGTGCAGGCGAGCGAGTTCCAGTTGCCGGCCAGGTTGCCGATGGGGGTAACTTCGTCCATCAGCTCGGAGCCTTCAATCATGAAGTCGTGCTTGGCCAGCATCATGCTGCTGCCGTCCTCGTTGTAGCCTATGCCGTAGAGGTCGCCGGTGCTGGGATCGACGGCAAAGTCCATCACGAGGTTGAAGATTTCGCCGTTCTGAGTGGAGGCGATTTCTTCGCCGGTCTCAATGTCGTAGGCGTGCATTTCGATCCACTGCCACATTCCGTAGAAATCCACATAGGCGGTGGTGTAGTAAACGCCGTCCTTGGCGATGCCGGTGTAGGCACCGGTGCCCACGGTGAACTGCTGCTCGATCGAGCCGGTGGAGGAGATGGCGTAAACGCCGGTGGGGGTGGCATCGTCCCAGTCGTCGGAGTAGGTGACCATGCCCATGAGGTTGGGGAAGGCACCTGTGGCTTTCAGGGGAGCTGCCTTGCGGGAGGCGGCGGTAGCCTTGTAGGCGTTGGCCTGCTTCATGGCCTTCTGGAGGGAGGGAGCGGCGGTGGCCACGCTGCGCGTGGAGGCCACGTGGAAGCGCTTGGCGTCCTTGACGGGCTGGGTCAGCTCACTCACCTTCTTCTTGGCTGCCGACTCCATGCCGGGGCGCGAAGCCTTCTTGGCAATCATGGTCTGGGCTACTGCCGGCGCCGGCACCATCATAGCAAGAGCCAGCGCTGCTGAAGAAACAAGAGATAAAACTTTCTTCATGAGTAATAATGATCGGTTTCGTTATTATGGGTGCGCGGCTGTCGAAACCGTTTAGGCAGCCGCGCACCGGGAAATTATTATTTAATAAAGATTTTGCTGCGGAGGGCCAGCTGCGGGGCTGTGGCTATGTACAGGCCGGGAGCGGGCACGGTGGCGCGGCCGGTGGCGCCGGTGGCCACGAGGCGGCCAGTGGCGTCGTAGACGCTCAGGGTGGTGCCGGCGGGGGCGCCCAGGAGCTCGATGGTGAGGCCGCTGGCGGCGATGGTGGCGCCGGTGGCGGTGGCGTCGGTGATGCCTACGGCCTTATCCGTGGTCACGGCTATCTCCTGCGAGGGGCGGGAGGCCAGGCCGTCGGCGTCGTAGGCGCGCACGGTGTAGTAGTATTCGGTATCGGGCTGCAGGCCGCTCACGGTGCACTCCGTGCCGGTGCCGGCGGGATAGTCGGTGAATCCCTCGACGGGCACTGCCGAGAAGGTGATGCCGTGGCCGACCACGACGTCGTCGATGGCCAGGGCGCCCTTGGTGCCGGTGCGGCGGAAAGAGATGCGCATCTGGCTGGTGCCTTCGGGAATGGTTGTGGCGTCGAGCTCGACGGTGGCGCCGCCCTTGGCGGTCTCCACGGGCAGCTCGGCGATGGTGGACCAGCTGCTGCCGTCGCCGGCCGAAACCACGATGCGGTCGGCCTCGGAGGTGCTGCTGCCGCGGTGCCAGAAGGCGAGGGTGCGGATGCCGTCGTCGTAGACGGGCGTCTCGAGGTAGTCGCCGCCGGCGCTCAGGCGCAGGGCGGGCACGGCGGCGCCGCTATAGGCGGCGTTGGCGTAGGACGCGCCGCTGGTGCTGCTCCAGCCCTTGGGGAAGGTGCACTTGGTGCCGTTGCCGAAGTCGCAGCCGTCGGCGATGGGTGCGCCCCATTCCTTGGTGTAGATGTCGAGGGTGTAGCTCTCGGCGTCCTCCAGGGGCTGCCATGCGGCGGTGAAGCCGTCTTCGGCCACGTCGGTGGCTTCTTCGGCCACCACGGCGCGGCGGTTGATGGGCAGGCGGCCGGTGAAGGCCATGATTTCGTTGCTGGGCTCTGACATCTCGAGGCCGCCGCCCACACACACGGTGTAGTAGTAGGCCTTCTGGGGCTCGAGGCCGGTCACCTCCCAGGAGGTGGCGTTGCCCACGGCGCGGTTGCGGTAGCCGGGCAGATAGGTTACTTCAACGGCTGCGGCATCGCCGGTCTCGGCGGCCGTGGCCTCTTCGGGGCGGGTGTAGACGTTCAGGATGTAGGTGGCGTCGTCGCCGGCGCTCTCCCAGAGGGCCGTGAAGCTGTCGCTGCCGGATTCCTCAACCTCGAGGGCCACGGTGGGCGCGAGGGGCTCGCGGCCGCCGCACACCTTGAAGGTGATGATGCCTTGGGCGCTCTCGGCAATGTCGGTGATGGGCAGGTTCAGGCGCTGGCTGCTCCAGGTCTTCATGGAGGGGGTGGTGTCGTCGGTGAAGGAGGTGACGCCGGATGCGCCGGGGAAGGCGTCGCCGTCGCGCGAGTATTCGCTCTGGGTGCCGTCGGCTTCCTCGATGTCGACGTACTGGTGGTACGACGAGTTGTTCACGGTGTTGCTGTCCCACACGCTGCTGCTGTAGTCGACGTGCCACACGAGCATGCCGTGGCCGGGGATGTAGGTGTCCCACGATGTCTGCTGGCGGTTTTCCAGCAGGAAGAATTCATTGTCGCTGCCGGTGCGGATGATGCCGGCCTGGTTGGTGCCTATGGGGTTGAGGGTGGCGTTGAGGGGGCCGTTGATTTCCACGGGGTCGATCCAGCGGAGGGCGTAGCGCTCGAAGGCCGAGTAGAGCGGCGGGGTGCAGCCGTCGTTGTTGTAGGGGCCGTAGTCGAGGGCGCTCCAGGCGCCGGGGGTGAAGGCGCCGGTGTAGCTGGTGGCGTAGAGGTCGGGCAGGCCCATCACGTGGGAGAACTCGTGCACGAAGGTGCCCACGCCGTCGGGGCGGCCGCTTTCATATTCGTTGGAGCAGCCGTAGCGGTCGAGGCGCACGCCGTCGAAGTAGTAGGGCACGCTGGTGGCCGACGAGATGTCCCACGAGTGGGGCCACACGGTGTCGTCGCTGCCGCCGCTGGCCTCGCCGCGGCCGGCGTAGAACACGAACACGTTGTCGATGTAGCCGTCGCCGTCGCGGTCGTACTGCGAGAAGTCGACGGTGGCGTCGAGCTGCTGGCAGGCCTCGATGATCATCTCCTCGGGGCGCTGGTCGTTGCCCCACCAGTCGTTGCCGCCGTAGTAGGAGCGGTTCTGCGAGAGGGTCACGGGGCCGTAGACGTCGAATTCCGGCTCAAACTGGCCCATGGAGCTCTCCATGAAGAAGTCGTAGGCGCTGCCCGTGCCGCCGTAGTCGCTGAAGCCGGGCTCGTTGAGCATGCGGTGGAAATAGTCGTGGGCGTCGGTGAGGGTCATCTTCACGTCCTTGTATTCCACAAGAATCACGATGGCCTTCTGCTTGCCCATGGCGGGGAAGTGGGTGCCGGGGAAGAGGCCCGGGCCGCGCTGGGCTCCGACCTTGAAGCGCGAGGTCTCGCGAGCGGCGCGCGCGCTGAGCTTCTCATATACGCGCGGCATGTCCACGGCCTGCACATAGGAGCGTGCCACGCCGTCGCGCAGGGCCGAGGCCGTGGCGCGGATGTTGCTGCGCACGATTGTGCCGGCGTCGTCCACGTCGGCATAGTAGTAGGTGTTATGGTCGTTGACCAGGAGATAGCCGTCGTCGCTCAGATAGAAGTGATGGCGTTCGTCGCCCATGATGCGCACGGGCAGGGTGGTGCCGTCGGCCTGGGTGACCTCGATGAGGCCGGGCTTGGCGGGTACGGCGATGGCGGGAGCCGACGCGGCGGCCGCCATGAGGGCGGAGAGAAGTATCTTCGAATAAGTTTTCATGTCCTAAATTAGCACTCTTTGAGTATTGGTATTTAAATACGGCTGCAAAGTTATGTTATAAAACACAATTTGGCAACAATTTTTCAATATTTTTTTACTTTTTGCTGAATTTTTTGAAAATTCCCGCCTCGGTGGTGCACAAATTTCAGTCCCGGCCGGTGCCCGGGCTATTGGCGGAATTGGAGCTATTGGAGGAATTGGAGTGATTGGAGGAATTGGAATTATTGGAGCTTTTGTAGCACCCGCGCGCATAGATATTCGCGCTCTGCGCGCGGCCCCCCCCCCAAAAAAAAATTTTTTTGTTTCTTTTGAGTTTTTGTCTTCTTTGTATCTTTGTGGCAGGCGGTGGTGATATACAAAAAGCGCCACGCTTCGGCAGCGGGGCGCTTCGTGTGACTCGCACAGGATTCAAACCTGTAACCTTCTGATCCGTAGTCAGATGCTCTA
>CAYUUN010000011.1:0-47508 GCA_964447895.1 uncultured Bacteroides sp.
TGTTACATTGTTGCTCCTATGCACCGGAAGAAAGGCTTGTGCCCAATTCAGCGAATTGAGAAAGAACGCGCCCCCGGCGCATCGCTCGAATTCCGCTTTTGAGGAGACTGACGTTTATTGCCGGTCACACGCTGAATAGTTGTCCCGCAGAGCACCCCGATAGGGCTGTGCCCAAAATCAAAAAGGAAAGAGAACGGGGCGCCTATTGGATGGCAGGGCCGGAGGCCCGAGTTCTCCCGCGGCGCACCAATTATATTGACGGCAACATGGCGGTAAACAAAAGTATCCACCTCTGCATGGCCAGCGGCGATAGCCGCGTCAGCACCGCGTTTAGCGGTGCGCCAAAGTTAGCCTGCGGCAAGCTCGGCGTTTAGCTGAGCGCAGCCGTAGGTTTGCAGCGCCTCCCCACCACCACGAGCTCCGCGTTTAGCGGGGCGTCTCAGCGCCATCCGTTGAACCCTCGATTCTCAAGACACCCCGCTACGCGGAGTTTTTTTGGGGGAGGGGGGCCATGAACCGAACCTATGGCTGCGTGCCACTAAACGCGGCACTTGCCATAGGCTAACTTTGGCACCCCGCTACGCGGAGTTTTCGCTACGCGGGGGCTGCGCATGTGGCTTCTGGAATTTTGTATCTTCCCGCTCAGATGATGGCTTTGTAGACCTGGCGGAAGAGTTCGGGGCGGATGTTGAGCTTGTTGAAGGCGGCGTTGTCGCGGGTGGGATTGACGCGGTTCGTGAGGAAGATGAATATCAGGTCTTGCTCGGGGTCTACCCAGAACACGGTGCCGGTGAAGCCCAGGTGGCCGTAGACGGCTGCGCCGGCCTCGTCGCATGTGGGCGAGTTTTCGGGGTTTTCCACGTCGGGCTTGTCAAAGCCCAGGCCGCGGCGGCACGTGGGGCTCTTACTCTTGGTGAAGAGGTCGACCGTGGCCTCGGAGAGGATGCGCTTGTCGCCGTAGGTGCCCCCGTTGAGCCACATCTGGCACACCTTGGCCAGGTCGTCGGCACAGGCGAAGACGCCGGCGTTGCCACTGACTCCGCCCAGCATGGCTGCCGTCTCGTCGTGCACGTAGCCGTGGACGGTCTGGCGGCGCAGGAATGTGTCGTTTTCGGTGGGGGCGATTTTCTCCAGCGGGTGCTTGCCCAGGGGGCGGTAGCAGGCGGTGTAGGCGCCCAGCGGGGCCCACACGCTGTCGGTCATGAAATCCTGGTGGGGCTGGCCGGTGAGGTGCTGCTCCATGTCCATGAGCAGGCAGAAGTTGAGGCAGGAATAGGTGTAGTTCTTATTGGCGCGCAGGGGCGAGTGGTAGATGCGGTTCATCAGGGTGTCGATGGTCTCCTGACCCACATACAGGCCGCGGGCGGCCTCGATGCCGAAGCCGGGCTCGGCAGCCGTGCGGGTGATGTCGGCGCGCAGGCGGGCCGCATTGTTGCCGTAGGCGCGGTTCTGAATCTTGATGCCGTGGGTGGCGTCTTTCTTGGCCGAGATGAGGGCGCCCTCGTAGCTATCGGGGTCGAACATGGCATCGTGCACGGCCAGCGACGGGCGCATGCCCGACTCGTGGTAGAGCAGCTGCTTGACGGTCACATCGGCCTTATCGGTGTCGCGCAGGCCGGGAATGTGCTTCGAGGCGAGGTCGTCGAGGTCGAAGAGACCCATGTCGTAGGCTTTCATCACGCCGGGCAGGGTGCCCAGGGCTTTCGACACGGAGGCGAGGTCGTAGACGGTGGAGTGCGTCACCTCGGGGCCGCCGTCGGTGGTGCGGCCGTAGCTGCGGCTGTGCACCACGTCGCCGCCGCGGGCCACCAGCACCTGGCAGCCGGGGAAGGCGCCGGTGCGCAGCCCCACGGCCACGATGCTGTCGATGCTGTCCGAGAGCGATGCGCGCAGCCCCTTGGCCTCGGGCACGGTGTAGCCCAGGCGCGTCTTGCGCAGGTCTATGCCGGCGCCCTTGGGGAAGAGTCCCTTCACGGCCACCGGCAGACGGCCGCTCACGTTGATGCCGCCGAACACTGCCTGCGCGGCATATTCGCGCGTCAGGGGCGTGTCGTCGTAGGCCATCACCACGGCAGCGGCGCTCTGCAGCGCGGCGTCGAAGCGGGCCATGCGGTAGGGGTTGACGAAGAACACATCCACCATGCCGCGGGTGCCGCGCAGCATGGCGGCGGCCTCGCGGGCCCAGGGCTTATCGGTGAAGATGGCCACTATCACCACGTCGTGCTTGCGGATGGCTGCCACGGTGGAGGCGGTGAGGCGCGCATTCTCGCGCACCGTGAAGTTCTCCACGGAGGCGTAGCGCGAGCACATGTCGGCAAACTCGTTGTCGGCGCCGGCGCCTATGCTCACCACGGCTATGCCGGTCTTGTCCAGCTGTCCCAGTGGCAGGATGTTGCCGTTGTTGCGCAGCACGGTCATCGTGGCGGCCGAGAGCAGGCGGTTCACGCGGTCGGCGCGGTCGCTGTTTATCTGCTCGGAGAGGCGCTTGATGTCGCTGTCCACGGGCTTGAGGCGGTTCAGGCCCAGGATGTATTTATAGCGCAGGATGCGCTTGCAGCGTGTCTCGATGTCGGCCACGGGAATGCGGCCGGCCACCACAGCGGCCTCCACGGCCTCGATGTCGCTGAGGGTGCGCACGCCCGAGAGCAGCACGTCGGCACCGGCCTCGACGGCCAGGATGCAGTTGTTCTTGCCGGTCACCTGCGCGCCCTTCATGTCGAGGGCATCGGTATAAATCAGGCCGTCAAATCCCAGGTCGTCGCGCAGCAGGCCGGTGGAAATCTTGCGCGAGAGCGACGCCGGAGTGCCGGAGGCATCCAGCGAGGGCACCGAGATGTGGCCCACCATCACGCCGGAGCAGCCGGCGTCGACATAACTGCGGAAGGGCACCAGGTCCACGCTGTCCATATAGGCCTTGGAGTGGTCCACGCGGGTGAAGGCCTTGTGGGAGTCGGTGGCCGTGTCGCCATGGCCGGGGAAGTGCTTGGCCACGGCCTGCACGCCGCCGTCCTCGAGGCCCTGCGAGTAGGCCACGCTCATGGCAGCCACGCGCGCGGGGTCTTCGCCGAACGAGCGGTGGCCTATCACGGGATTCGACGGATTGGAATTCACGTCGGCCACAGGGGCGAAATTCACGTGTATGCCCAGCAGGCGGCACTCGCGCGCCATCTCGCGGCCATACTGATAGAGCAGGCACTCGTCGCGCACGGCGCCCAGGCCCATGTTGCGGGGGAAGCGCGGGGTGTCGTCCACGCGCATCGACAGGCCCCACTCGCCGTCGAATGTCATCAGCACCGGCACCTTGGCCAGCTGCTGCACATAATTCGTGAGCGTGGCATACTGCTCAATGCTGCCCTCGCTGAAGAGCAGGCCGCCCACCCCGGCCTCGGCATATCGCTTGGCGGCCTGGCGCGCGTCGGCGCGCCGGGGGTCGATCTTGGGGCAGAACATCTGCGCCACGCGCTGGCGCAGGGTCAGGGAGTTGTACACCGAGTCGACCCACTTCTCGCAGGCGCGGGTATCGGCGCGCGCCACCAGGTTGGGGCGAACGGCCACAGCGGCCAGGGCCGCGGCAGCCAGCGCTGCCACCGGAAGAATGAATTTCAGTTTCATTATATAATGTGTAGCTTGTTTCGGGTTACTTCACCACCTTCACGCGACGCGTGGCCGAGGGGTTGATCACCTCGTTGCGGGCGCGCATGTAGTCCATCAGGTCGTAGTAGATCACGTTGGGGCTCTGGGCCACCTTGGCGCCGCGCGTGAAAGGCTTCATGTAGTCGCCGCCGCTGCTCAGGTAGTCGATGGTGGCCAGGCGGTAGGTGGCCTCCGGGTCGAGCGGCTTGCCGTTTATCTTCACGTTCGAGGCCTTCTTGGTGGTGGTGTTCACGGTGGCCGAGACGTTGCTGCTCACGCCCTGGCCGCCGAAGGCTGCCGTGACGTCGAAAGCGTCCATCAGGTCGGAGCCCTTGATGTCTATCACGTCTATATAGTTGTAGAACGGCATCATCATGATAATCTGGCCCTCGGAGATTTCGCCCTGGGGCAGCGAGCGGCGCAGGCCGCCGCGGTTCATGATGGCCAGGTCTACGTCAGGCGCCAGCTCGCGGCCGCGGTGCAACACGAAGTCCGTGACATAGTTGAGCAGCTCCGGGCTGCCCTGCGGCAGGGGGATGGCCGACGTGGCCACCGTCACGGCGTTGAGCGAATCCACGCCCTGGCGATAGCCGTCGAGCATGGCGGCCAGGTCGCTGTTCACGCGGCCGTCGAGGCGGCCGTCCACGCTGATGTAGCGCGACGACGGGCGCAGCGTCTCCAGGTCCAGCTCCACCACTCCCAGGCTGCGGGCGCCCTTGCCCGTCTGGGCCACCAGGATGGTATCGCCGGCAGCGTTCACCAGGCGGCTCATCTCGCGGCCCTTGTCGGTGGCCGGGTCAATCACCGTGTGGCTGTGGCCGCCTATTATCACGTCGATGTCGCGCGACGAGCGTGCCAGCGTCACATCGTCGATGTCGTCGCTCACCTTGTAGCCTATGTGGGTGATGGCCACCACGGCATCGCAGTGCTCCACGTGCTTGAGCCACCAGGCGGCAGCGTTGGCCGCCTCGATGGCGTCGTTATATTTCACGCCGTCGTAGGTGCCCACGCGGGCCAGGCCCTCGGGGTCGCGGTTGATGCCTATGAAACCGATGCGGCGGCCGCCCACCTCCTTGATGGTGTAGGGCTTGAACAGCTTGCCCACCAGGCGAGTGTCGCGCATGTCGTAGTTGGTGTTGATGAGTTCCGCGTCGGACATGGCCATCCAGTGGGCCATGCTGTCGATGCCGTTGTCAAACTCGTGGTTGCCCATGATGCGCAGGTCGTAGCCCAGCGCGTTGGCCACGCGCTCCTCCACCTCGCCGCCGAAGATGGTGAAGAACAGGCTGCCCTGCACCATGTCGCCGGCGTCGATCAGCAGCGTGTGGGGCTCGTAGGCCCTTACGCTGTCTATCACCACCTTGCGGCGGAGCACACCCGCCATATCGTCGTCGTCGAACGGGTCGATCTGCGAGTGAGTGTCGTTGGTGTGCAGCATTACTAACTTCTCGGCTGCGGCCGGTACGATAGCCGCGGTGGCAAGGGCGCTCGCAAGGAGCAGGCGTGAGGCGAATCTCATGATGTGCGTGGATTTTGAAAATATATGCAAAGATACTCAATTTTCCTCACACACGCCCACCCCCTCATTGCGAAAAAATGGTAATAAGATGTCAATATTGTGAAATCAGCCCATTTTCCCGCACCGGCATCCGATAACCCCCGCATTCAGGGCCACTCGCGCCGAGGCGTCGAGGTTGAATTGCCCCATATCATAAAGGGGAGAGAACGGCCCGCCATCAAGAGAGCCGGCAAGCGCGCCAGAGGCGTGCGCGCAGACCTGCGGCTGAGCCGCAGCACTTACATAGCCACATGCAAGCGCGGCGTAGCCGTGCGCAGCTTGTGGTTGCCACAGCCCCTCCCCTCACAATATATCCGGCGAGCGCCCCCCCCCGAGGGCGAAGCCCGAGCGGGGGCATGCGAGCCTGATATACCAGCGCGCGGCGCTTAGAAAAGCACGGAGTGGAGCCAGTCGGCCACCAGGATGGAGGTTTCCTTGGTGGTGAAGCTGAAGGTGTGGTCTTCGTCGGGCAGCACAGCGGCCGCAGCCAGAAAAAAATGCGAAAAGGCACGCAATAATAGTGTGGCGCTTAGGCTTTCAGCCAAAGCTAAATCGGCACTCAAGAGAATGCACACAATTAAAATTACGCGCTTAATAAGCTACTGGAAAGCTTGGTAGAATAAAAAAAACTTATATCTTTGCAGTATCGATAAGTTCCTGTAGGCTTATTGGTTTGACTTTTCTAATATAACGAAAATAATGAAAACTATCACGAAAATCATACTGGTTGCCCTAATTGCGGGCATTAGCAGCTGCACAACAAAAATCCCCTACGTGGCAGTAACAAATTACATCGACTACGAACCCTACTCCAAGCAGGGAATATTCATCACGGAGGCCAATTCCGTGAGCTTCGACTACACCCCCATGGGCTCGGTGACTGCCACAATTAAGTCCGGATATGAAAAGAAGACCCGTGTATCCAACTCATTCTATACCGACTATAATGGTGTAAAGCGCACCGGCATGGAGAAGTATGACGCATTCAAGGCAGCCACGCCTGAGGACGGCGTGGCTCTGATGGTCGAGAGCGTAAAGGAAAAAGGCGGTAACGGCATCATCAATTTCCACATCGCTCCCATCACGGAAATCGTTGACAAAGAGATCGTTTGCACTGGCTATTTACTCACTGGAATGGCCATAAAAAAATAACAACATTCCCGTTTTATTGTCGGCGACATCGGCGACCTCTCACAAACCGATTCAACCCAGCTCGTTACAAACTTTTCTGTAAAGATACTTTTTTTCCACACACATGCCTATTTATCGACGCCTGCGCTGAATAAAAACAGGCCAGGCGCTTAGAAAAGCACGGAGTGGAGCCAGTCGGCCACCAGGATGGAGGTTTCCTTGGTGGTGAAGCTGAAGGTGTGGTCTTCGTCGGGCACCAGGCGCAGCACGCTGCCCTTGATTTTCTCGTGGTAGCGCTCGGCGTAGGTATAGGGCACGATGCGGTCGTGGGTGCCCTGCACTATCAGGGCAGGGCCGGTGTAGTTGGCCGCGGTCTCGTAGATGGGCAGCCGCAGGGCCGTCTCCACATAGTTCTTGCCCAGGAGCAGCGCACCTGCCTCGGGCGAACGACGCAGCTCCACATAGTCGCCCTTGAAATTCCAGGGGTCGTAGCTCGTGCCCATCGTGTTGCCGCGCAGGGCGTCGTCGCGCAGCACAGCGGCCGCAGCCAGCAGCACCTCGGCCTTGATCTCGCCGGCACCCAGCTCGCCGGCCACCATGCTCACGACCACGCCACCCTGCGAGTGGCCCACCAGACTGATGTCGCGGGCCCACGGCTGGCGGCGCACCCATGCTATCATGCACTTGAGGTCGTCGATTTCATTGAGCACCGTCATGTCCTTGAACTCGCCGTCGCTGCGGCCGTGGCCGTTGAAATCGAAGCGCACGGCCGCCATGCCCTGCGCCACGATGCTCGAGGCCAACTCTTTCATGAACGGGCGGTCGCAGTTGCCGCTGAAGCCGTGGCAGATAATCACCACAGGCACCTTGCCCCGGGCCGCGGGGCGGTCGACGATGGTGTACAGTTTTCCCACCGCGCCATCCACGCGGATAGTGTCGCTCGTCTGAGCGCCGGCCGCGAACAAGCTTCCCACAGCCATCACGGCAGCCAGTATTTTCTTCTTCATATGCATAAAAATTATCTACAATTCCAACACCCCACCCACCCCAATTGTTTGCCGCCGCCAACCGCGGGGCGGGTTTTGTTGTTGTAGTGGTGTACACTAAATTTGCATTACTATGGATTATATTGTTGAGAGCGACCGGATATATGCCACGGACGCGGCCGGCAGAACGGTTGCGGAGGTGACTTTTCCCACCCGCGGCGGGGTGGCCACCATCAACCACACTTTTGTCGACCCGTCGCTGCGCGGGCAGGGTGTGGCGAGCGAGCTGGTGCGCCTGGCGGCCGACAAGATTCGCGCCGACGGCCACCGCGTGGCCGCGAGCTGCACCTACGCCATGGCCTGGCTGCGACGCCATCCGGAATACACCGAGGGATGAACGGAGTGCTCCTGAGCATATTATTGCCGCTGGCGGGCACGGTGCTGGGCGCGGCGTGCGTCTTCCTCATAGGCCGGAGCGTGGCGCCACGGCTGCAGAAGACCCTGAGCGGTTTTGCCGCCGGGGTGATGGTGGCTGCGTCGGTGTGGTCGCTGCTGATTCCTTCGATAGAGATGACCGGCCGCACGGGCATCGCTGCCGTGGTGCCGGCAGCGGTGGGTTTTCTCGCGGGCATATTGTTTCTGCTGCTCCTCGACAGCGCGGTTCCGCACCAGCACCCGGACAGCCGCAGCAGCGAGGGACCGGCGTCGCACCTGTCGCGCACGGCCAAACTGGTGTTTGCCGTGACCATCCACAACCTGCCGGAGGGCATGGCCGTGGGCGTGGCGCTCGCGGGCGCCATGGAGCACAATTCCTACTTGTCCATGGCCGGGGCCGTGGCGCTGTCCATAGGCATCGCCATTCAGAACTTTCCCGAGGGGGCCATCGTGTCGATGCCGCTGCATGCCGCGGGAAACTCGCGCCGGAAGTCGTTCCTGATAGGAGCCCTGAGTGGATGCGTCGAGCCCGTGGGAGCCGTGCTCACCATTGCGCTGGCATCGCTTCTCGTGCCTGCGCTGCCCTATCTGCTGGCATTCGCGGCCGGCGCGATGATATATGTGGTGGTGGAGGAACTCATTCCCGAAACACAGAGCGGCGCCCATTCCAACCTGGGCACCATGGGCTTTGCCGCGGGCTTCGTGATGATGATGGTGCTCGACGTGGTGCTGGGCTGATTACGGCCTGAGGTATCGGAGCCACGCGTAGCGGGGACGTGCGGGAAGATAGCCGAGGTCGCGCCCGTGGGCGTAGGCCTCCCGCTCGAAGGATATGTTTCTATATGCTGCGTCGAGATTGCGGTACTGCGCCAGGCGCACCAGCCACTCTACCACGTACAGCACGTAGAAGGGCACGAAGAGGAGTTCGCGCTGCTGGGCTGTGTGGATACGCTCGTGGTTCACCACATACCGGTCTATCCAGCCCGGGTCTCTGGTCCACACCGTGCCGAAGAGGTTGATACAAAACCGCTTCGGCACAAGACCGCATTTCACGATTCTTATTTGCGACATCGTTTTTTTATAGATTGAAAATCCGCGCGAACGAAGAAAACACGGCTCATGCCGTTTTTCCGGTGCATAAGATAAAAAAATAGACAACGATAAAGTGCTGTAGGGACGCTCCATGGAGCGTCCGGCGGCGACCGCGGCTATCTATGGTGCGCAAATCATTGGATATTAAAATGTTACCTTGTTGCCCTGCCGGACGCTCCATTGAGCGTCCCTACAGGATTACGCGTTTTATATTACATTGTTGCTCCTATGCACCGGAAGAAAGGCTTGTGCCGAAAACACTCCAATGAGGAATCAGGCTCGCATGACCCCGCTCGGGCTACGCCCTCGGAGGTCGCTCGCCGAATAAGAATTAATGGGGGCAGAAACCGAGGGGTGCGCTGCGCTTACCCCACGGCTATGGCTCGGGACGCGCTCGCCGGCGCGTCCTTAAACACCCATGACCGGGCGACAGTAAGCGCCCGGGTGTGCGAGTCATTAAGCAGGGCCACTACGCGACGCACGGATGCAACAAAGCAGTGCGTGCAGGCGGCAAGCCTTGCATACACTGCGCTTGGTGCTATTGCGGCAGGTGGCCAACGGCGGCCACGAGCCAGGCAAAGAAGGGGGCCCCGCTTTCGGGGCGGCGAACGCCTTATTCCTCTACGCTGCGGAGCTGCTGCACGTAGACGGCCTTCATCATCTTCTTGCGGTTGGTGACGGAGGGCTTCTGGAATGCCTGACGTGCACGGAGTTCTTTCACAACGCCGGTGCGTTCAAATTTGCGCTTGAATTTCTTGAGAGCGCGCTCGATGTTCTCGCCTTCTTTTACTTGTACAATAATCATATTAAAAGTTTGTGTTTATTAAATTCTTGGCTGTAGCTTTTGCGTTTAGCGGGGCAAAATTACACATAACTTTTGAATTGGCAAAACTTTTGGGGCGCGGAATGAAAAAAAAGATTAAACTTTCCTCTTCCGGGGCACAGCCGGCGATAATAATTCGTAAATTTGCGCGGTTTTTCGCAATATGGCAACAACTACACCATCGGCGCCGGGCAGCCCGCGGCTGTGGAACAGGGAGTACATCAAGGTGATGATGTGCAATTTCCTGCTGTTTTTCGCGTTCTTTCTGCTCACCCCGCTGCTGCCGCTGTATCTCGACGACCAGTTCGACGCCGACAAGGACACCATCGGCATCGTGCTGTCGGGCTACGTGGTGGCCACGCTGCTTGTGCGCCCGTTCAGCGGCTTTGTGGTGGACACGTTCAGCCGCAAGAAGGTGCTGATGATATGCTTCTTTGCCTTTTTCATCTGCTTCACGGGCTACGTGGGCGCGGGCACGCTGCTGATGTTTGCGGTGGTACGCACGGTGCACGGGCTGCCTTTCGGCGCCACCACCGTGGCCAACAGCACCGCGGCCATCGACGTGCTGCCCTCCGAGCGACGCAACGAGGGCATAGGCTTCTACGGTCTGAGCAACAACCTGGCCATGGCCGTGGCTCCCAGCGCGGGCATATACATCTACAACCGCACCCACGATTTCTCGCTGCTGTTCTGGCTGTCGCTCGTGCTGGCCTTTGCCGGATTCCTGTGCTCCACCACCGTGAAGCTGCCGCAAAGGGCCCGCGTGGAGGGCAAGCCCAAGCTGAGCCTCGACCATTTCTTCCTGGGGCGCGCGTGGCTGCTGGCCGTGAACATCTGTTTCTTCGGCCTGTGCTGGGGCGTGATGAGCAACTATGTGGCCATCTATGGCCGGGAGAAAATGGGCATCACCGACGGCACCGGCATCTTCTTCATGCTGCTGTCGTGCGGCCTCATTCTCTCGCGACTGTTCGGCGCCAAGAGCCTGCGCGCCGGGCGCATGACCCACAACGCCACCATCGGCGTGGTGCTGTCGCTCGCCGGCTACTCGCTCTTCGGCTTCGTGGCCACGCCGTGGGCCTACTACGCTTCGGCGCTGCTCATAGGCCTGGGCAACGGACAGATGTATCCGGCTTTCCTGAACATGTTTATAAAGGTGGCGCGCCACGACCAGCGCGGCACAGCCAATTCGTCGATACTGATCTCTTGGGACCTGGGCACAGGGCTGGGCATCGTGCTGGGCGGTTTCATAGCCGAGCTGGCGGGATTCACCGCCGCCTTCCGCATGGTGGCCGCCATGCAGGGCGCGGGAATGCTGCTATTCGTGTGCGCCACGCGCCGCTTCTTCGAGCAGCGCAAGCTCAACGAAAACTAAGACTTGAGGAAATCGGCCAGCTGAGCGGCGATGGCCTTCATGCCGGCGGCATCAGGGTGGCCCATGCGCTTCTCGATGCCCTGCAGCTGAAGACAGGCCACGCCCCGCGCGGCACACTGGGCTATGATGGCCTCGCGCATGGGGCCCGTGATCTCATCGTTGAGCACAAACACCACGCGGGCAGCCGGATACAGCACCGGCAGCTGCTGCAGCAGGTAGTCCATGGCGGGCACGAAGGTGTAGAAATCGTGGGGCTGCGGTTCCGTGGCCACCTCGGGCATCAGGGGCACACCGGCCCAGAAATCGTTTGTGGCGCCGAACACCACAATGAGGTCGGGGTCGCCCAGGTCGGTCATGCGGTTAGTGAACGAGCGGTGGCTGTAGTCGGCGCCCTCGTAGCCGCGGTTGGAGATGGTGGCGCCGGAATAGGAATTATTGCGCTCGATGTCGTAGCCGTTTTCACGGGCGAAGATGCTCCACCAGGTGAGCTCCGGAGCCGTGACATCGGTCTTTTCCGGTGCATCGCCCGGAAAGTACCACACTTCGTTTTCAGCAGGCTGCACGCAGCCCTGAAACGTAGAATACGAATCGCCTAAAATCGACATTTTCGGCCGCCCGGCCCAGGCCGAGGAGGCCGCTAAGACCACCGCGGCCGTCACTGCCACAAATTTCTTCATATTGGTCATTTTTATTGCAAAGATAGCAAAAATCAGAATTACAGGACCTGTTTTTTTGGAAAATATGATATTTGTTGTAATTTTGTCATATGAAAAAAGAAGTGGCTTCAGGAGTAAATCAATTGTTGTCGGATGAAGTAAAATTCATTTCAGACATCAGAAGCATTGTCTCTACTGCCAAAGCAAAAACTTTTCAAGCCGCAGACTTCTTTCACGTAGCTTGCAACTGGCTTTTGGGGAAAAGAATAGTAGAACAAGAACAAAAAGGCAAGAAACGAGCCGAGTATGGTAAACGAATAATAGAACTCGCTTCAGAGGCCCTTTCCACAACTTTCGGCAGGGGATATGGCATAACTCAGATAAAGAATTACAAGAAATTTTACTTACTGTTTCCTTACTTACCCATAGAATCTTTAACTAAGCCCTATATTCCCGAAAAAGGTCAGACACCGTCTGACTTATTAAAAAACGGGTTATTTTTTCCAAATCTATCTTGGTCTCATTTTGAAAGGCTTATACGCATAGACAACAAGGAAGAACGCGACTGGTACATGAACGAAGCAATTGCGGAAGGGTGGAGCGTAAGGACTCTTAGCCGAAATATTGGATCACAATTCTATCATCGACTACTTCAAACACCGACGTCTCAACGAGGGATCGTTATAGATGAAATGAAACTCTTGACTGCAGAATATCAGCACAATCGTCATTATTTTATGTGCAATCCTGTAGTTGCTGAATTTCTTGGACTCACCCCTGATTCAGCTTACACCGAGTCAAATTTGGAAACAGCCATCATCAACCACCTTCAAAAATTCATTCTGGAGCTTGGTAAAGGTTATGCATTCGTCGCTCGGCAGCAGCGGATAAAAACCGACATGGGAGAATACTTCATTGACCTTGTGTTCTACAACTATATCCTAAAGTGCTTTTTGCTTATTGACCTTAAAACTTCACAAATCACCTATGAAGATATAGGTCAAATGGATATGTACATAAGAATGTACGATGATTTGAAGTGCACTGAAGGCGACAACCCTACAATAGGATTAGTCCTATGCTCTGAGACGAGCAAAGACCTGGCGAGATACTCCATTCTCAAAGACAGCAAGCAAATTTACGCCGCAAAGTATCTCACTTACCTGCCTACTCAAGAAGAACTTGCGGCGGAAATTCAACGACAAAAAGAAATCTTCACTCTGCAATCCGGTAAAGAAAGGTAGGGTCGACTATTTTTGCGTGTTTTTTGGGATATTAACTAATAAGATAGATTTACATGAACAAGTTTACTCTTTCTTTAGTGGCGGCTGCGGCTGTTGCGACCGCCTCGAGCGGCGAGGCACTTGCAGCCGAACTTGCCACGGCCAACGCTGCGCCCAAGGTGATAGCCGCCGCGCGCACCGCCTCGGCAGCCCCCGCTGCTGCAACCCGCGTGCTCCACAAGCCGGCGAAAAAGGAGCTGGGCAAGTCGTTCATCGGCCGCTCCCGCGCCAGGCATGCCGCAGCTGCCGTCGACGGCGTGATCTACTCCTGCACTTTCGGTTTCCTGACCGAGGGCTCCGAGACCGACCCGGCCGAACTGGAGCTGGACGACTGGGACAACATCCCGGAGGAAATGATAGGCGAGGAAAACTACGGTTTCGGCGGCCAGGGACTGATGCAGGCCGGCGGCGCCGTGTTCATCCCCTTTGAATACAACGAAGACCCCGACTCGGACTATCCCTGGTATCTCGAAGGCATGCTGTGGACACCGGACATCTACGAGCCCATGGAGGTGACCGTCGAGCTCGACGTGAAAATCACCGAAAATTGCGACGTGGACACCGACGAGCTGTGGATCTATGCGTCGGACTACTCCTCGAACTTCGACTACGACAGCGGCGACATCGACAAGGAATGGGCCCACCTGACGCTGAAAATCAACGCCAAGGACTTCGTGGCCGAGAGCGACGACGATTCTTACTACTTCACCCTCTTCGCCGACGGAGGTGCCGACATCGTCATCAAAAACGTGGTGATAAAGGGCGAGAAGGCCGAGCTGCAGCTGCCTGTGGCACAGGGCTACACCGACTACACCGGCACGTCGTTCACCGCCCACTGGAGCGAAGTGGAGGGCGCCACCGGCTATTACCTGACGGTGTACAACTTCGACCCCACCACCAGGACGAACACCTCGACATTCCTCGACGCGCAATTCACGGCCGACAATTTCTACACCGTGGAAGGCCTTACTCCCGGCAACTTCTATTCCTACGACGTGACGGCCACCAACGGCTCGTTCACCACCTCGGCCTCAAACAGGGTGGTGGTGTGTGAGCTGCCTGCTCCCCAGGGCGTTACTCTCTCGGCCGGCGACGACGACATGTCTATCATTGCCAGCTGGACGGCCACTCCGGGCGCCAACTACTATGTGGTCACCGCCACAGCCTCCCATCCCGTAACTGCCGGCCAGACGGTGGTGCTGGCCGATGCCGACTTCTCCGACATCGAGAGCACCGGCACGGTGGCCGAGCCCGAAGAATCCGACTACTGGTACGACTCGCTCATCGAGCTGCCGGGCTGGCAATTCAACCTGGGTTGCTCGGCCCCCGGCGCCTATGGCTTCTGGGACAACGCACAGTACACGGCCATGACCGGCCTGGTGGCATCCCTCGCTTCGATGGACTACGACCTGACCAACATCAAGGACGGCCGCGTAGACCTGAGCGTAGAGGCCGCATCGCCCGGCAACGGCATGCTCGCCGGCCTGCTTGCTTTCAACGACGCCGAGAGCCAGTACGAGGTAGCCTCGGCCTGGGGCAGCCCCGCCGATGTGCCCGAAGAATACGAGACCTACACATTCTCGCTCTCGGGCGCCGCGGCCCGCACCCAGTTCCTCTTCGCCACCCGCACGGATGGCAATGAAGACGGCGCCATTCTCATCCGCAACCTGAAGATAACGGGCGAGGCAGCCGCCGACGGCAATGTGGTGATGCCCGCGGGCATCCTGGAGACGGCCGCCACTTCGGGCGAGCTCGGCATCAAGCTCGAGGACGGTGTCACCTACAGCGCCACCGTGGTGCCCTATCTCGTCGACAACAGCGGCGTTATCCTGGCCACCGGCAAGCCCTCCGAGCCCGCGACGTTCCAGGCCGAGCTGAGCGGCATAGAAGCCGTAAGCGTCGACGCCACCGACGCCCCGGCCGCCTACTACGACCTCCATGGCCGGCGCGTAGCATCGCCCGAGCGCGGCGCCACCCTGATAAAGGTGGCCGGCGCAAAAGCCACAAAGGTTCGCTACTAATCACCCCCCCCACTCCATTGACCCTCCCCGCGGCCCGCACCGCAGGGAGGGTTTTTATCATCATAATGATTCAGCAGATGAGTATAAAAAAATAAATTTTCGTTTCTTGTGTCGCTTTTGTCGTTATGTATCCCCGTACGCGCTCGACCCGTAATAATAATCTGAAAATTTAGCGGCGATATTTGGCGGAATGAAGAAAAAAGTGTAAATTTGCAGGCAATTTTTTCCGCAACGGGCCCGACAGCAAAGAGGCCGGCACGAATGGATGCCACCCGCCCGCCGGAGTAACTTATTAAAGTTCAGATACATGTACGTTATCGTAGAAATCCAGGGACAGCAGTTTAAAGCCGAAGAAGGCAAGTTCCTGTATGTTCACTACCTGGGCGAAAAGGCTCAGGCCGGTGACACCGTAGAGTTTGACCGCGTTCTCCTCGCCGACAAAGACGGCGAAGTGCTCGTGGGCGCTCCCACCGTAGAAGGCGCAAAAGTTGTGTGCGAAGTAGCCGAAAGCCTCGTAAAGGGCGACAAGGTGATCGTGTTCAAGAAAAAGCGCCGCAAAGGCTATCGCCGCAAAAACGGCCATCGCCAGTGCTTCTCCAAAGTCGTGATTAAAAACATTGTTGCTTAACCCCTAAAACACTATCAGAAATGGCACATAAAAAAGGTGTAGGTAGTTCTAAGAACGGCCGCGAGTCGGAAAGCAAACGACTCGGTGTTAAGATTTTTGGTGGTCAGTTTGCCAAGGCCGGCAACATCCTCAAGCGTCAGCGCGGCACGGTTCACCACCCCGGCCTGAATGTGGGCATCGGCAAGGACCACACCCTCTACGCTCTCGTTGACGGCACCGTTCTCTTCACCGAAGGCAAGAACGGCCGCAAGTTCATCAACATCACCCCCATCGAGGCCTGATAGGCCCGGGAGATTCCCAACGCACGAAACACGATGCGCCCGCGCGCCCGGCAAGCAATCCGGACGGACGGGTGCATTTTTTTTTGCCGCGGCCCAAACATTCCGCCCTCGAGGGGTGTTATTAATGTACCACGTTGTTCAATTGATTTATTTATGAGTTCGTCACAGATGCTAGGTGCGCTGCTCCTGATAGCAGCCACTACGCAAGGGTCGCATGCCGAAAGTCCGGCTCGGATAGCAGCCGGACTTTCGGCGGCCACTCCCTACAATGCAGGGGCACGCTACGAGGTGCTTCTGCCCCAGAGCGAAGACCCCGTAGTGTACAATATCGAATTATACGCGCGCGCGACGGAAGAGCCCGACACGCTCTCGCCGTGCGACTATCTTATAGACTGGTCGATGATGACCCCGTCGGGTCCCACGGCCGGCTTCAGCAGCTACTTCGACGGCCATCACTACCGCCTGCGCGACAAGCGCCTCCAGGAGTACCACTTTGCCGACAACCCCGCGGCGTTCGCACCCCGCGGCGCAGTGGAGGCTGGCGTGCAGCAGCAGGCACAGTTTGCCTCGCTGCTGCCGGCGTTCATAGCCCGCGAGCTCGAAAAGATGCAGGCAAGCGACAATTTCAGCTACACCGTGGAGCGCAGCCGCGACGGAAGCCTCCTCGAGGTCAAAGGCACCGAGCGCTACAACGGCGTTCCCGGCCGCGAGTTTGAATACTGCTTCGACAGTTCCACGCTGCTGCCTGTGAAAGCCGAGGTGTGCTACAATCCCGGCCACATGAGCGAGCAGACCGTCACCGTGCACTATCTACCCCCCGGCGAGGGCGCCATGAGCGGCCGCCTCGACGAGCCCGCCCTCATAGCGCGCTACCCCGAGGCCTTCGAAAGCTATCGCCGCAGCGACTACACCCTGGCCACCCTGCCCGGGCGCCCGCTGCCGGCCATTTCGGCCCCGTCGCTCTCCGGCGAACGCCTCACCCGCAAGGCCGGCGACCCCTGGGAACTGCCCACCGTGATAGCCCTGGTGGACGCCGATGTAGACGGCTGCGCCGAGACCGTCGAGGCACTCCGCACCGCCATCGACCAGAGCCCCGTGGCCGCCACCCTGGTGCTCGCGTTCACGGGCACCCACCCCGATGCCGCCGCCGAAATTGCCGGCCGCCCGCGGCCCGACGAAATCGTGCTCACGAGCGCCCGCAGTATAGCCCGCGACTGCGGAGCCACGGCTACGCCCACCATTATAATATGTGGCACCGACGGCCTCGTGAAAAATGTGCACACCGGACGCAACAAAGATATCGCCGAAATTGTTATACAGGAAATAGCAATAGCAAAATAAACAAAAAAACACACCACGATATGCAAACTGTATACCTCAACGGCACACCCTGCCACACCTACGGCACCATCCCCGCCAAGGGCACGAAAGCCCCCTGCTACTCACTCGTAGACAAAGACCTGCGCGAAATCTCCTGCATGGACTATCTCGACAAACGCGTAGTTCTCAACGTCTTCCCCAGCCTCGACACCGAGGTGTGCGCCATGTCGGTGCGCCGCTTCAACCAGGAAGCCGCCGGCCTCGACAACACCGTGGTAATTTGCGTATCGATGGACCTGCCCTTCGCCCAGAAACGTTTCTGTAGCGCCAACGACATCGAGAATGTCGAGGTTGCCTCAGCGTTCCGCTCGCCCCTGTTCGCCCAGGAATACGGCCTGCAGATGGTCGATGGCCCCCTGGCCGGCCTCCTGGCCCGAGCCGTGATTGTGCTCGACGAAGACCGCAACGTCATCTACTCCCAGCTCGTCGAGGAAATCACCAAAGAACCCGACTACGAAGCAGCAATAGCAGCCCTCAAATAATCTACCTCTCTCTATCAATCTATCAACCGCATCCCCGCGCGACCTCCATCGCCGGGGATGCGGCGTTTTATGCCCCCGGCAGAGCCTCGGAGAGGCGATTTCCCTTAGCGCCAGGTCGAGCGCAGCGAGGCCTGGTGTAGGCCGCAACCTAAACGCGGGCGCTTCGGAGATGCGCTGTTATCTCACACAACCCCGCGAGCGCAACGACGCTCCCGCGAACTTCCTCATGCAAAACCGCGGCCGGCGAGCCTCAGCGCGAGAGCGCACGGCGAGCGAAACGACGCGCCGGCAGAGCGCGTCCCGAGACATAGCCGCGGGGTAAGCGCAGCGCAACCCGCGGTTCGCCGAGCCCCCCCCCCCTCAATCGGGCGAGCGGCCCCCGAGGGTGCAGCCCGAGCGGGGCCATGCGAGCCTGATGCGGCCCGCGGCCGGCGCTCCCCCCCCCAATGGGGCGAACGGGTGGCGGGGAAGTTTTTTCGGGGGAAAAGTTGCTGAGCTTGAAATTATTCGCTATTTTTGGGGGTGTAAATGTAGTGGACTATGCACAGAGCGGCGGTTTTTTTCGTGGTGTGCTGTCTGGCCCTCGGGGCCGGAGCGGGGCGCCGTGTGCCGCTGGGCCGCGAGGTGGCGCCTTTCGAGCCGGACGAGCTGCGGGCTGCGGTGTGGGACACCGACCGGCGCTCGACGCTCGACGACCATGCCGCGGTGTTCACCTCGGCGGCGGCGGGGGCCTACTACGAGTGGGCGCCGGACCGCTGCCGCTCCTATGCGCTGCGGGGCGACACGCTGGTCTACCGCGGCTACAACATAGGGCGCCACGAGCGGATGCTCCTGGAGGGGCCGGCGCCGTCGAGGCTCGTAGGCGGCGGCGCGCCGGGGGCGGCGTTTGCGACCGCTTTCGCGGCCCGCGGGCTGCTCTACGATCGTTTCGGCTCGGCGGAGACGGGCGCGCTGACGGCCGAGGTGCTGGCGGCGGGTGTGCTGGTGGCCGGCGGCGACAGCGTGGGCGTGATGCTCCAGCGCGAGGTGATAGAGGCGAGCAAGATTTACGACGGCGACAGTTGCGCGGTGGCGCAGCGGGCGGTGATTCTGCGCTGGCTGCGGCCGGGGGAGATGCATCCGCTGGCGCTGCAGGTGCAGTGTGGCGCGGAGCCGCCCAGGCTGTTTGTGGTGCCGGAGGTGCCGGCCGCCGAGGCGGAGGCGGACGGCGCCCCGCTGCAGGCGCCTGCGCCCGACGACCGCGCCATCATGGACGTGCTGGAGTCGGCCTCGGCGGTGCTCACGCCCGACGGGCTGGAGCTGTCGCTGGCCCGCGGGGCCGGCGCGGCGTGGACGGTGAACGCCTATCTCATTGACACTACGGGCAATATCTACGCCTCGACCACGATGGAGGCCGACGGCCGCTGCACGCTGCCTGTGCCGGGGGCCTACTCGGGGCGGCTGTTCGTGGTGGTGTGCTGTGCCGAAAGGCCCGAGTTGCAATACAAATTCTTTGCGGGGCTATGAACGGGCTCAAGGGCATACTGCTGTGTTGGGCGCTCCTGTCGCTGCAGGCCGGGGCTCAGAACTATATCACGCCCATGACGGCCGACCTTACGCCGCCCACGCCGCAGTCGGCGCAGATCATGGAGTATCAGATGCCGCAGCCGGCGATGCTCACGGGCGCCGTGGACCTGGCGGTGCCGCTCTACACGGTGCAGTGCGCCGACTACGCGCTGCCGCTGTACATGCAGTACCACTCCAACGGCATCAAGGTGATGGACGACCCCTGCCCCTACGGCTACGGCTGGGCCCTGATGCCGGCCCTGCGCGCCACCCGCACCATCCTAGGCCGCCCCGACGAGCTCTACGACTTCGCGACCGTTTTCGACAGCGACCCTATGATTACGGCATTCCAATGCATGGTTCAGCCCTTCGCCGAGTCTTACTACCATCCGGGCCTGTACGATGGACAGCACGATATTATCTCTCTGGCATTACCTGACCATACCGTAACACGCGTCATTGACTTCACCAGCGGGAAACCCGTATTTTCGGGCGGTTGCGACGGAGAGTATACAGTCAGCTCCGACGTTAATCTCGACAGCATTACCGTAATCGACCCGCGAGGTATACGCTACCTTTTCGCCGGGACATGCGAGGAACAACCCACCATCGACCTTAAACCTTACCGCACTTGCTGGCCTCTGAAAAAGATAACGCTGCCCGGTGGCGAATGCATATCAATTTCCTGGTCGATGAAGAGAAATTATTTTGGCGGAGGCGGCAACTATCTGGGCGGTTACTCCTTCCTCGACAGGTTCTCCATCTATGAATGGTGGAACTCGGGGGTGGACCTATATGAATTCAACAGCAGCAACTACGACAATACTATATTTCAGGAATTTGAGGCTCCATATTATCTGCTGCGCATAAGCGAAATCAATTTTCCGGGAGGCTCCGTGAGCTTTAAGTACGAGAGAGTGTACTATCAGATGGAGATGATGAAGAAAATTGTGGTCAGCAACTCGCAGGGTGTCATCCGAACCATTGATTTTGAATTTGATTCTTCTAATTTAAGACTTTCGAAACTGAAGTTGAGCAATGAAGGCGACTATTCTTTCAGATACATGGAAGGCTCTGAGCCCCGTCCCAATATTCACTCCCAGGACTGGTGGGGATTTTTCAACAATAAGAAAAATCCGTCGCTTACTCCCAAGTTCAGGATAAAACGATATATCTACTCCCACGCCGATGGTTTCTGTTGGTGGAACATAGGCGAAGCCGACCGCTCGGTTGACACCGTGGCCATGATGAACAACATCCTCACGGGCGTCACCTATCCTACCGGCGGCACGTGTACATTTGAATACGAGCCCCACAAGTTCAAGCCCATGCGCGACGAGAGCGCCAGCAACGAGATTCCCGACATGGACAATCCCTATCTATCATACGGCGGTGGCCTAAGAGTGAAGCGCATCACGGCAAGTGGCACACCTGATTTGCCCGCACGCGTGGTAACCTACGAGTATAGCCAGGCGCGCGTCAGGGCTGTGCCGTCCGTGGCTTCATTCATAGATGTATCCGACGCCGTGATGGGATTATTGAATGTTGACTATTCATCGAAATGGGTCGACTATATTCGTTCGGTAAACATAAGGCCGCTATCAGATTATATGCGTTTCGACATCGGCGAGACGCCCGTGTGGTACGATTCGGTGAAGGCGAGATATGCCGAGGGCAGCATTCTTTATGTGCATAAGGACATGATACCGGAGGGTAACTATATCGACCGCAAGTTCGGGGTACGCTCCCACGGCACTTTGAGTAAGGTCTACAGCCAGGGGCCGCAACTTGTTGCAAAGGAAATATATGCCGCTGTCAACGGCAAGGAGGCTCTGGTAGAGCGCGACTCCATGACTTACGCAGTGGAAAGAGGAACTACTCTGTATTCCCGTCACATCTACCGCAAACTGATACATGTCCACACCGCCTCGAACGCGGCCCCGGATTTCGACAATGTAAGGGAAGTGTGCGACGCTCAGAACCCCAAATATAATGTAGACCGAGACCCTTACGAAATCATTGCCTATGGCGTTCAGTCTCTCACCGAGCGGCTGACGGGGAGGGTGCACACGGTGTACACCGACAACGGGGCCGTCACCACCACGGACACATATAATTATAAGGCGGGAACGTCGCTGCTCGCGTCGACCTCCACGACCACCTCGGAGGGCGGCGTCAGGACCACAGCGGTGGAGTATGCCGACGCATCCAAGGCCGGCGTGCAGGCGCAGATGGTGGAGGCGGGCGCCGTGGGCATCCCGCTGCGCGAGACCACGACCTGCGGAACGGCGTCCGTGGAGTATCGCGCGGAGTATGTACGCGCCGCCTCGGGCGCCTTCGTGCCCCGCAGCGTCACCACCACGCTGGGCTCGGGCGGCAGCCTGCAGTCGCCGGTGATGACCTACAACGCCGCCGGCCGGCCCGTGCAGTCGACCGACGCCGACGGCCGCTCCACGGCCTGGCTGTGGGGCTACGGCGGGCTGCACCCGGTGGTCAAGGTCGAGGGCTTGACCCATGCCGAGCTATGCGCCCGTGATGTCAGCGTAGCCACCGCCGGCGACCACGCCGAGGGGCTCGCGCCGCGCATCGGCGACCGCCCCGTGTGGCGCTACGGCTTCAGCCCGCTGCGCTTCCTCACGGAGGTGACCGCCCCCTGGGGCACCCACACGGCCTACGGCTACGGCTGGCGCGACCAGCTGGCGTCGGTGCACCGCAACGGCACCCTCATCGCCCGCCACACCGTCTCGCTCTACCCTGAGGGTGGCACCAACCGCCTGGTCGACGGCCTGCTGTTCTGCGACGCCCGCATCCTGGAGACCACCACGGAGTTTGACGGCTTCGGACGCCCCACCCGCCGCTACGACGACCTGAACCGCGCCACCTCCATCACCCGCTACGACGCCATGGGGCGCGCCGAGGCCACCTCGGTGCCGCTGCCGGAGGGCACGGAGCCGGGCGATACCGACTGGAGCCTTACGGGCTTCGAGGCCTCGCCGCGGGCCGTGGCCGAGTGGGCAATGCGGCCCGGCGAGCAGTGGGCCGGCGCCGGACGCCGCTCCACGGTGCGCCACCTCACCAACACGCCCGAGGGCGAATATCAGTGCTTCCGCATGCGCGCCACCGGCGAGAGCATCATCCACATGGGCATCTACACGCCCGGGCGCCTCCACGTGAGCGAGACTACCGACGAAGACGGCCACCTCACCCGCAGCTACACCACCCTCGACGGCCGCCTGGTGCAGACCAGCGAGGGCAAACCCGGCAACCTGCTCCACACCCGCTACATCTACGACGACTACGGCCGCCTCTGCGCCGTGCTGCCACCCGACATCGGCGGCGTAAACGGTCCCGTCTCGTCCCCCGCCGTGCAGAACCGCGCCTATCTCTACAGCTACGACGACTGCGGCCGGCGCGTCTCGGCCAAGATGCCGGGATGCGAGCCGGCGCTCACGCGCTACTCGCGCGCGGGCCGCGTGATTGCCGAGCACACGCCGGGAATGGCCGACGGCACCTGGTTGCTGCACCACTACGACGCCTGCGGCCGCGAGGTGCTATCCAGCCTTGCCACGGCCACCGAGCAGCAGCTCGGCGCCATCGCAGCCAATCTGCCCGTGGCCACCTACGCGGCATCGGCCACGGGTTGCTACAGCTTCGCGCCGGCGCTGCCTGTCGATGTGGGTTCGCCGCAAAAGGCTGTGTTCTACGACAGTTACAGCTTCCTCGCGGCCGCCAAGGGAGCCCTCCCGGCCATCTCGCAGGCGCGCCAGCCCCTGGGCCTCGTGGCGGGCAGCCGCGACTATGCAGGCGGCAGCCTGCTCTCGGCCGTGGCCTACGACGCGGAGGGCTTCGTGGCCGAGGAGGCGGCGCAGACGCCCTTCGGCACGCTGCACCGCAGCTACACGCGCGACCGCCAGGGCGCCGTGCTCTCCGCCACGGAAGATTTCAAGCCATCGACCGGCGCGGCCATCCACCGCGCGACCCTCAACACCTACGACGCCGGCGGGCGCCTCACCCGCCGCAGCGTCACCGAAAACGGCCACCAGGCATCCGTGGCATTCACCTACGACCACCGCGGAAACATCGCCACCGAGACCTGCGGCAACGGCGTGAAGCGCAGATACTCCTACGACATCCACAACTGGCCCGTAAAGACCGTAACCGAGGTGCCGCTGAGGCTGTCCATAGGACCAACGAGGCCCGACCCCATCCGCCCGGGCATGGCCGCCGACTATTACGGCGCAATCGTGCGCGACAGCAACCGCATCATCCCCATAGGGCCGCCGGCATTGCCCGTGGATACCCTGACCGAGCAGCTTTTCTACGCCGACGGTGCCGTGCCGCGCTACACGGGCGCGCCATCCGGACGCCTCAACATCCTGGGTGGCCGCTACGACTACCGCTACGACGCCCACGACCGCCTCACCCGTGCCGACTACACCCCCGCCAAGGACGGCGACGAGGACTTCTCCGCGAGCTACAGCTACGACATCCTGGCGCGCCCCACCCAGGTCAACCGCCTGGGCATCACCGACGTGGACGCCGACGGCAACGAGACTTTCGGCCAGCTCGACCTCCTCGCCTACACCTACGACGCCGCCGGCCGCATCGCCGCCATCACCAACGCCCCCGACGGCGACGACTACTACAGCCGTCCCGGCTTCCCCGCAGCCGGCAGCGAAGACACCTGGGACGCCGCCGGGCGAATGACCGCCGACACCGGCCGCGGCATCACCGCCGTCAAGTACGACCACCGCAACCTGCCCCTGAACATCAGCTTCGACGACGGCCGCAACGTGGCCAACATCTACGACGCCGACGGCGCCCTCGTGCGCACCGTGCTCGTGCCCAAAGGCATCGTGGGCGACGGCTTCAAGCCCGTCATCCGCACCTACGCAGCCGACCGCGTGTGGGAAGACGGACGCCTGCTCTACAGCTACTTCCCCGGCGGCTACTTCGACGGCGACGGCACACCACACTACCTCCACAACGACTACCAGGGCTCCGTCGTGCTCGTCTCCGACTCCGCCGCCACCATCGAGCAGCGCAACACCTACTACCCCTACGGCACACCCCACCGCACCCCCGCCGGCCAACCCCGCCTCTACGCCGGAAAAGAGCTGCGCAGCGTGACCGGCGACTACGATTACGGCGCCCGCCTCCACTTCGCCCCCGCCCTGCTCTGGACCGTCCCCGACGCCCTCGCCGAAAAATACTACAACATCTCCCCCTACACCTTCTGCCTGGCCAACCCCATCGCAAATTTCGATAATGACGGGAATAGAGTATTCTTCATTAATGGTATGCATACTGGCGATGGAGGAAGCTCCGCTTATTGGGGTGGACTTGACAATGTTGTTATGGATGCTGTTCAGGATCACAACGCAACGTATATTGATGGTGCAATGGGTGGTGCTATTCAAACAGGTTTTTATGCGTGGTTAACGCCTGCTGTTGGTATTAATATAGCGATAAATTCATCAAACGCAAACCCAAAAGAAAGATATGAAGATGGCTATTCTCGTGGACGTGCAATGGCCAATGACATAGATAATAAAGAAGAAATATACATCGTAACTCATAGCATGGGTGGGTCTACCGGAAAAGGATTTGTAGAGGGACTCTTGTCTGTTAAGGGTGATGGTTTTAAAAGTAATATCAAATGGGAGATTGACATAGCCCCATTCCAACCATCATCACAAAGTGCCGTAGATGGCGTAAAAACCGGAGTTCTGCAGCATAAAGATGATAAAGTTGCAGGCTCAGGTCATATGAAAGGTGCCACTTATCAACCAAAACCTAAAAATTTGGGCACTTCATGGAGAGATTTAACCACAGCCCACTCGATAAAATCGTTTATTGATGAAATTGATAAGTTTATAGTTCAATTTGAGTCATTTATTAATAAGACAAAATGAAAAGATTACTTTATCTGATTATTATTTCCATAGCTATTTTGGTCTCCAGCTGTAAATACACACCGGGGACTTTTGAATACGTTTTGACATTAATTGGAAACATGTTTGAACGTACCTATTCTATAGAGAAGGACGGGCTTGAGGGAGTGGACACCTGTGCGTTTCCCGGAGACAAAGAACAAATTGCATCGAGCATAATTGCAAATATCGACACTATATGGGTTCAGATGAGAGATTCTTTAAATAATCATCCTGATTTGGGCTTTTCAGAATTATATAAAACTGAAGATTTTCTTTATGACCCTACTGGGGCCTACTCTGTTTGGACTTTTCAAATAGACCCGAAGTCAGACAGCCACTCCCCAATATGGAAACGTTATAAATTCTTATCTGATCGCCCCAGTACATTTTATAATGCGTATACTGACCTTATAGTATATAATAAGGATAAATTACTCTGCTGGGCTTTCGTTATTATTGAGCAGCACAAATTAGGTGGAACGGAGACCTCTAAAGTTCCTTACTATTGCGGCTATAATGTTATCGGAAAGAGAAATACTCAACAAGAACCTTTTAGGGTTTTTATAAGAAATCGAACGCCTTATCCATCTTATGAAAAAGGATGGGAGGAAAGGATGGAAAATGATGCCCTGTATATCCCGGGCTACACTTACGATGTCAGAGATGTTTATGAAGCAGATGAAGATAAGCTGCCTGTGGTCTCCGACCCGGATTTCTTCGAGAAGCATCCGCTTTTCCATAAGTTCAACGACTCAACCTACAATTTCGAGTGGTACATCGCCAATAAATTCGGACATGCGGGAGAGGCCCCCGTCTACCGACCATACAAATATCCCTACTAATTACCTCTGCGCTTATCTTTATGAAAAAACTAATTTACATCATTTCGATAACATGTATTTTGGGGATGGGATACAGCTGCAAATCCCAACATCCATTGTCGGCCTACGACTCGCTGAAATACAATTCTATAACTGTGTTCTACGCAGTAACTTATCCTGGTGACTATTATCCAGCCAATATAGTCCTTACTCAGGGAGGAAAGCGTACTGGATATGGCGTATACATGTGCAGTCCTATAATTTATAAATACGCAACGATGGGAGAATGGAAAGTCGTAAATGATACTCTGTATATATATAATGCCTTAGGTGTTTCCCCTACCGACACTAATAAGCTCATAACAGAACAGCTATCCCAAGGTAGCGACACGGTGACACAACGATATAAAATCATTGGAGATGCGCTATATGACATAACAGATTGGACAGAATTTAATAAACAAGTATTGGATGAACTCGGGCTAACCACTGACCCCGTAAATTACCACTACAAGCCCGATTTGGTATATCCTGTGTATCGAATGCTCCGCATCTCCAAAGACAAGGTGAAAGACATTTGAATCAGATGCAGAACCGCGCTTATGTCGGCGCCCACGACCGCTGCGCTGGCGGCGGCTACACACGGGCCAAGGAGGGCGGCGAGGGAAGGGGTGAAAAAATTGGAGGAGAAAAGGCGGGAAGATTTGGCTGTTTCAAAAATTTATATTAACTTTGCCATCCGAATTGACACGTTGAAACAAACAAAAAACCATATACGGAAATGAAACGTACTTATCAACCCCACAACCGTAAGCGCGTGAACAAGCACGGCTTCCGCGAAAGAATGTCCACTCCCGACGGCCGCAAGGTTCTGGCCCGTCGCCGCGCCAAAGGCCGCAAGCGCCTCACCGTCAGCGACTCCATCGCCGGCAAGTAATTCCGGAGATTGGGACACTTTCCAAAAAACCAGGCAGCTGCAAGCACGCCACGCGTGCACGCAGCTGTATTTTTTATGTAAACACCTTGCCATGAAAAAATACACCACCCTGTTTCTTGCTGCGGCCGCATGCCTCACGGCCGGTGCCCAGCGCATAGCCGTGCTGAGCGACATCCACGTGACTCCCGGAAATGAAAACGAGCGCCAGCTGCGCCTGGCCGTGGAGGAGATAAACCGCGGAGGCTTCGACTATGTGGTGCTGAACGGCGACCATTCCAACGAGGGGTCGGACGTGGAGCTGGCCAACGTGAAGAGCATCATCGAGGGCATCACCGCACCGCTCGCGGTGCTTCCCGGCAACCACGAGGACACCTGGAGCCAGAGCGCCACAAAAACGTTCTCCGACCTCTGGGGCAACGACCGCTTCCTGGCCACGGTGGGACCGGACTCGCTGGTGATCGTGGGCATCAACTGCGGCCCCTACATGAAGATGGGCGACGGCCACGTGAAGCAGGAAGACCTGCACTGGCTGCGCGCCGAGCTGCAGAAGGCTGCCGCCAAGGGGCGCCGCGTGCTCTCGTTCAACCACTATCCGCTGCGCGAGAACGACCTCGACAACTGGCGCGAGTATGTGCAGCTGCTCCAGGAGTTTCCGGTGATAGGCCACATCAACGGCCACTACCATTCGTGGCAGGAATATCGCGCCGGCGGCATCCCTGCGGTGATGACCCGCGCCCTGGACATGCGCGACGGCACCTACGGCTATGCCATCGTGGAGGTGACGCCCGACTGGGTGCTGGTCTACAACAAGAACGTGGGCCAGGACAAGCCCGAACCCAAATTTGCCTTCGCCACCACCCACACAAATAAGGACGTGGCCGACCACTCGGCCGCATGGACCTCGCCCGAGGGCTACGAGGTGGAGAAGCTCTGGACCGACAGCGCCTCGATATTCACGCGCCTGGGCATCGACGACGAGCGCCTGTATTTCGGCAACTCGCTGGGCCAGGCCCGCGCCATCGACAAGGTCACCGGCCGCGAGCTGTGGAACATAGCCACGGGCGCCTCGCTCTTCGGCCGCCCCGTGCCCGGAGCAGCCGGCCGCGTGCTGGTGCCCACGGCCACAGGTCTGCTGCTCGTGGACCGCGCCACCGGCCGCGCGGTCAAGAGCCTGCCGTCGAAAGAAGGGCCCTACGTGGCCGACGGCATCGTCGACCCCGCCACCGGCCACTACCTGCTGGGCGGCTACAAGCGCTTTGAGCGCCGCCGCCCCGACGGCCGCAACGTGTGGACCTACGACTCGCTCTTCAACTACTGCCAGGCCGCTCCCGTGCTCGACGGCGACGACATCATCTTCGGCGCCTGGGACACCAACCTGCGCTGCCTCGACGCCCGCACCGGCCGCCTGCGCTGGGCCTGGAACAACGGCAAGAGCGCCAACATGCTGGGCCCCGGCAACGTGGTGCCCGTGGTGACGCCCGAGCGCGTCTACATCGTGGCGCCCGACCGCTACATGACGGCCATCGACCGCACCACCGGCCGCACGCTGTGGCGCGACAACAGCCACCGCTACCGCGAGAGCCTGGGCCGCAGCGCCGACGGCACCCGCGTATATGCCAAGACCATGGACGGCGAGCTCGTGGCCGTCGACGCCACCGAGCCGGCCTTCAAGGAGCTGTGGACCCTCGACATGGGCCTGGGCTACGACCACGCCCCGTGCATCGTGGCCGAGAGCGACGGCGTGGTCTACGCCGGCTCGCGCCGCGGCATCCTCACGGCCATCGACCCCGCCGCCCCGGCCGTGCTGTGGCAGCTCCCCATTGGCGTCAGCGAAATCAACGGCATCGACGTAGACCCCGCCACCGGCGACGTGTACGTGTCGCTCATCGAGGGCACCATCTTCAAGGTACACAAAAAGAACTGACGCCATGGCCAACGCATCGGCTCCCCTGACATTCGACCGCGTGGCGCGCATAGTCTTCGGCGTGGTCATCGCGCTGGCCGTCACCGGCCTCATCTACTACCTGCGCGACGCCCTGCTGCCCTTCGGCGTGGGCTGCCTCATAGCCTACATGGCCGAGCCCCTGGTGCAGTGGAACCTGCGCGTCACCCACCTGAAGCGCCGCCTGCTGCCCGTGCTCATGGCCCTGCTGGAGATAGCCCTGGCCGTGGGCCTGGTGGTCGCTATCTTCCTGCCGGAATTCGCAAGCGACTGCCACAAAGTGGGCGAACTGGTCCGCCGTTACGCCTCGGCCGACACCGCCATGGCCTTCCTGCCGCAGGGATTCCATGAATTCGTGCACGCCAACGTAGACCTGCAGAACATAGCCAACATGCTCCACAGCAGCGACATGCGCTCGGCCCTCGAGGCCACCCTCTCGGCCTTCTCCAGCAGCCTGGGCGCCATAGGCAGCGTGGTGGCATGGGGCATTGTGCTGCTCTACGTGCTGTTCATCCTGCTCAACTACCCGCGCATCATGCACGGCATCCGCTCGCTCGTGCCCCCGCGCTACCGCCACATCTCCAATCCCGTTATCACCAACGTGAGCCGCACCATGAAGCGCTACTTCCGCACCCAGGCCCTCATAGCCGCCATCGCCGGCGTGATGTATGCCATCGGTTTCTGGATAGTGGGGCTCCCGCTGGCAGCCGCGTGGGGCATACTGTGCGGCGTGCTGTTCATGGTGCCCTATGTGGTGTATCTCTCGCTGTTGCCCGTGACGCTGCTGTGCATCGTGGTGTCGCTCGACAGCGGCGCCGACTTCTGGGTGATGTGGCTCGAGTGCGTGGCCGTCTATGCCATAGTGCAGAGCTTCTCCGACCTGTATCTCACGCCGCGCATCATGAGCAAGAGCATGAACCTCGACCCCGCCGTTATCCTGCTGTCGCTGTCGGTGTGGGGCACCCTGCTGGGCTTCCTGGGAGTGATCCTTGCCCTGCCGCTCACCACCGTGGCCATATACTACTACCGCTACTACATCCTGGGCGAGTCGCCCGCGGCCATCGAAGCCTCGGAGAATTAGCTGCTGCCCCGCTACAAGTCAGCGAAAACAAACTAACACCCTAATTTATAACTTATTATATGGTTCTCTTCGCCTCTGCGCGAGTTTCCCATAAATACGAATTTCCCCCAATATTATCGAAGGGGGTATATTCATCAGCGGGTGGCGCGGAAGGCGATGTTCTTGAGGAGGAACACCGGCGCGTTGGCACCCAGCACCATGGCCAGGACTATGAACACGCAGGTGAGGCCGTTCGACGCAAAAGCGCTGAAAGCCACGCGGAATGCCTCGCCGGCAGGGTCGGACAGGCACGCTGCCAGCGCCTGCAGGGCGTGATAGGCATACATGCCCGGCACCATGGGCAGCAGCGCCGGAAAGAAGCACACCTCGGCCGGGCACTTGATGGACGGCGCGAACAGCACTCCCAGGAAACCCACCACCAATGCGGCGATGGCCGTGGCCGGCACTATGTGTATGGCCAGGAAATCGGGCCGCATCAGCACATAGCGCACCGCGTGGCCGGCAGCGGCCGTGACCGCGCACGCCACGTAGGCGCGCCGCGGCGTGCTGCTGATGGATGCGAAACCTATGGCCGCGATGGCGGCGAAAAGGCCGTCGAGAAATATGTTGATGAGGATAGAACTTGTCATAACGCGCTGGTGTGGATTCCGAGGATAAACATGCCGGCAGTGAGGCCGGCGGTGAGGCACGCCGTGAGCACGCAGGCATCCATGAAACGGCTGAAGGCACAGAGATAGTGGCGCCCCATCAGGTCGCTCACCGAGTTGATATACGGAACGCCCGGGATGAGATAGAGCACGCTCGTGCCCAGGGCTATCTCCGGCGTGTTGCCCCAGCCGAAGATTGAGGCGCCGGCGCTGATGGTGGCCGAGGCAAAGGCGGCGCAGAGAAACGCCACGCGGGCGTCGCGCCCCTCGCCCACGAGCAGCTGCTTGAGCCGCAGCCCCACGAGCGTGGCGAAAAACACCGTGACCATCGCCGCCAGGTCGCCGCCGAAAAGGCGGCAGAAAGCCGCATTGGCCACCGACGCCATCAGCAGCACCTCCACGGCCGGCGTGGGCGGAGCCTTCACTATATTGTCAAATTGCTCGCGGGCCTCGGCGGGAGTGATACGGCCGTCGGCCAGAGCCCAGCTCAGGCGACTGAGCGCCGCGTTCAGGTCGAAGCGTATGCCGCAGCACTCCATGGGGCGCACCACCACCTCGGCCGCTCCACCCGCGGCGGGCGCCACGGCCAACTGCACGTGCGACGGTAGCACCACCATATCGGCGCTCACGCCCATCGCGCGTGCCATGCGCGCCACATTGCGCTCCAGGCGCGTGCACGTGGCGCCACATCCCCAGAGCCATGCGGCATATTCGGCCAGGAAAGCGGCCGATTCACTCGTTCGGGTAGTTTCTTCAATCAGGGTCATCGTCATATCTGTCGCCCGGCAGGCGCAGCATGTCGCTTTCGTCGAGTTCGTCCACGACGTGGCGCAGGGCCGGACTGTGCATAGTGTGATTCTTCTTATATTCGCGTGCAGTCTTGGCAGCAAGGACCAGCAGCAGGAATGCCACCAGGGTCCACCATATCATAACAGCTTGTGTCATTGTCTTTCGTTTTATTATATAACAACCCGGGAGCCGAAATTGACCGACCCGCCCCTCACTTTTTTTGTATCTCAAGCACCGAATATTGTGAAAAAAAACGCGCAGAGGCGCAGAAAAATATATAAACAACTGAAATACAACTATTTTTGCGAGCGTCGGAGACGCGACATCCCTTAACCTATGGTCGAGCACTGCGAGGCCTGAGGCATCGATCAATCAGGCCGTTGCGCTTCGGAGATGCGCCGTTATTAACCACAAAATTATGAAAAATAGGATTACCTGCTATCTGGATTTCAGACAATTAAGCATATCCTCTGCACCTACTATAGAACCAATACGCGGGTATGCCCGGGAGAGCGGGCCGGAGGTCCGCCCGCTTGTTAACCCCGTGCGGGCCGCACGGGGTAGTACCACACCCACGCGGCAGCCCCGGATGGGGGTGTCCCGTTCTCTTTCCTTTATGATTTAGGCCACAGCCCTATCGGGGTACTCTGCGCGAGTTTTCCTCGAAATCTTGCTGTCATGGTGCTGATTAGCTACTTGATTTTGATTTGACGATTATAATGCTTACATTTGCATTATGATGAAGATAGTAGTACTTGACGGATACGGCCTGAATCCCGGCGACCTCTCGTGGGACGCCCTCAGTGCCCTGGGACAGCTCGAGGTGTACGACCGCACGGCTCCCGGCGAGATAATCGGACGCGCAGCCGGCGCCACAGCCGTGCTCACCAACAAGACACCCCTCGACGCGGCCACGCTGCAGGCGCTCCCCGGGCTGCGATACGTGGGCGTACTGGCCACCGGCTACAATGTGGTGGACATCGACGCCGCCCGCCGTCTGAACATCACCGTGACCAACATTCCGGCCTACAGCACCGCATCGGTGGCGCAGATGGTATTCGCGCAGCTGCTGGCCGTGACAAACCGTGTGGAGCACTACACCGCCGCCAACCGCGCCGGCCGCTGGGCCGCCGGGCCCGACTTCTGCTGGTGGGACACGGAGCTCACCGAACTGGCCGGCAAGCAGATGGGCATCGTGGGCCTGGGCAGCATAGGCAGCGCGGTGGCGCGCATAGCCCGCGCCTTCGGCATGGAAGTGGCGGCGTTCACCTCCAAGGCGCCCGAAGCCCTGCCGGAAGGAGTGAAGAAAATGTCGCTCGACGAGCTCTTCGCCACCAGCGACGTCGTGACCCTCCACTGCCCGCTCACCCCGGACACCCTGCACCTTGCCGACGCCCGCCGCATCGCCCTGATGAAGCCGGGAGCCATACTCATCAACACCGGACGCGGCCCGCTGGTCGACGCCGATGCCCTGGCCGATGCGCTCGCTCAAGGACGCCTGCGTGCTGCCTGTGTCGACGTCATGGCCACCGAGCCGCCCGCGCCGGACGACCGCCTGCTGGCCGGCGAGCGCTGCTTCTCCACGCCCCATCTGGGCTGGGCCACCATCGAGGCCCGCCGGCGCCTCATGGACATAGCCGCGGCCAGCCTGCGGGCATTCATCGAAGGCCACCCTATAAATGTAGTATCGTGAAACACACCATCTTAGCCTCCATGGCGCTGTTGTGCGCCACATCCGCCTCCGGGGCCGACCTGCGGCCCGAGCACACCCTTTGGTACGACACGCCTGCCCTGCAGTGGGAGGAGACACTGCCCGTGGGCAACGGCCGCATGGGCATGATGCCTTATGGCAACCCCCGCCACGAGCACGTGGTGCTCAACGAGATAAGCATGTGGAGCGGCAGCCGGGCCTGCTACGACAACCCCGAGGCGGCCGACAGTCTCCCCGAGATTCAGTGTCTGCTGCTCGAGGGGCGCAACAAGGAAGCACAGGAGTTGATGTACCGCTCTTTCGTGCCCCACAAACCCACCGAAGGAGGCACCTACGGCTCCTACCAGGTGCTCGCCCATCTGAATATCGACCTGAGCTACGGCTCCGACGCGGCGCCCGAGGCCTACACCCGGCGCCTCGACCTCTCGGAGGCCTGCGCCTACACGGCCTACAGCATCGCCGGCACCGACTATGTGCAGGAGTGCTATGTGCCGCGTGGCTCCGACGTGATGGTGTGGCACATCAAGGCATCCGCGCCCGGCGCCGTGAGCTTTACCGCAGGGCTCAGCCGCCCGGAGCGGGGCGCGGTGCGCGGCAGCGCCGGCCGCCTGATGCTCGAGGGCGAGCTTGACAGCGGCGCACCCGGCGTGGCAGGCGTGCGCTACGCACTCGTGGCCGGCACTGCCGCCGCGGGAGCGGGCGCGCGACAGTGGACCACGGACAGCACCCTGTGCGTGGCAGGTGCCACCGAGGCGTGGATAGTGATGGGCGCCGCCACGTCGTATCTCTACGGCGAGCTATACGCCACGCAGGCTTCCACAGCCGTGAGCGACGCCCTGGGCGCCGACCTCGCCGCGCTCAAGGCCGAAGGCATCGCCGCCCACCGCAGCCTCTACGACCGCGCGGAGCTGCGCCTGGCCGCTAATGACGATTCCGCGCTGCCTACCCGGCAGCGCATCGAGCGCTTCGCAGCCACCGGCGGAGCCGATGCCGCCCTGGCCGCGCTCTACTACAATTATGGCCGCTATCTCCTGATATGCAGCACTCTGCCGGGCGTGCTGCCGCCCAACCTGCAGGGCCTTTGGGCCAACGAAGTGGGCACGCCCTGGAACGGCGACTATCACACCAACATCAACGTGCAGATGAACCACTGGCCGGCCGAGCCAGGCAACCTCTCCGAGCTCCACGGGCCGCTCATCGACCTGGTTAAACGCTCCGTAGCTCCCGGCGAGCACACCGCCCGCACCTTCTACGGCCCGGACGCCCGAGGCTGGGTGATGCACATGATGACGAACGTATGGGGCTACACCGACCCCGGCGAGCACCCATCGTGGGGCGCCACCAACACCGGCGGAGCATGGCTCTGCGCCCACCTGTGGGAGCACTGGCTCTACACCGCCGACCGCGACTACCTGGCCGAGATATACCCCGTGATGAAAGGCGCCGCCGAGTTTTTCCGCTCCACCATGATACGCGAGCCCGGCCACGGATGGCTGGTGACGGCGCCCTCGTCGTCGCCCGAAAACACCTTCTACACCTCGCCCGACGACACCACCCCCGTGAGCATCTGCATGGGGCCCACCATGGATTCCCAACTCGTGCGCGAGCTTTACACCAACGTGGCCGCTGCCGCCCGCGAGCTCGGCATCGACAGCCTCTATGCCGACTCCCTGCAGGCCGAAATCGCCCTGCTGCCGCCAAGCCGCGCCGGCAGCGACGGACGCCTCATGGAATGGCTCGAAGAATACCGCGAGGTCGACCCGCACCACCGCCACGTGAGCCACCTCTACGGGTTGCACCCCGGCAACCAGATATCCGCCGTGCTCACACCCGAGCTGGCCGACGCATGCCGCGCCACCCTCGAAGCCCGCGGCGATGGCGGCACAGGCTGGAGCCGCGCCTGGAAGGTTAATTTCTGGGCACGGCTGGGCGACGGCGACCGCGCCTATAAGCTCTTTCAGTCGCTCCTCAGCCCGGCCTACACTGCCGACGCGCCCGACCGCCACGGCCCCGGCACCTTCCCCAACCTCTTCTGCTCCCATCCTCCATTCCAGATGGACGGCAACTGGGGCGGAGCCGCCGGCGTGGGCGAAATGCTGCTGCAGAGCCAGGATGGCTTCATCAACCCCCTGCCCGCCCTGCCCGCTGCATGGCCCGACGGCGAACTCCGCGGCTTCAAAGTGCGCGGCGGCGCCACCGTCGACATGGCCTGGGCCGACGGCCGCCTCACCTGGATAGCCATCACCGGCGGCCCCGTGGCCGAGCAACGCCTCCGCCTCCCCGACGGCACCATCACCACCCTCACCCTCTCCCCCGGCGAGCGCCTCATCATCCACCCCTAACCCGCCTCGGCAAAAGACGCACCGGCAGAGCGCGCCCCGAGACATAGCCGCGGGGTAAGCGCAGCGCACCCCGCGGTCCCGGCCCCCTCTCCCATAATCCGGCGAGCGCCCCCCGAGCGCACAGCCCGAGCGGGGCATGCGAGCCTGATTACCCACTCACCATCCAGCCGCAAGCAGAGCCTCGGAGAGGCGATTTCCCTTAGCACCAGGTCGAGCGCAGCGAGGCCTGGTGTAGACACCCACCTACACGCGGGCGCTTCGGAGATGCGCTGTTATCTCACACAGCCCCGCTCAACAAAAGACGCGCCGGCAGAGCGCGTCCCGAGACATAGCCGCGGGGTAAGCGCAGCGCACCCCGCGGTGCCGGCCCCCTCTCCCATAATCCGGCGAGCGCCCCCCGAGGGCTCCGGCCCGAGCGGGGGCATGCGAGCCTGATTACCCACCAACACGGAGCCCCCGCAAGCGCGGCTATGCCATACTTGCGGGGGCTTTTTGTTTCTTATGCGGCTTTTTTTGTATCTCTACGCAAAATCGCGCGAATCAAACATGCTCCACGGCGGCTTTTTCGACGGGCAGGCCGTCCATGTAGCGCTTGAGATATTCATTGAAACCTGCATCTATTGCATAAAAAAAGAGACTGCCTGACTTTGATTGTTAGACAGCCTCATTTTGTAATTGTAAGGTTGTATCAGTCTTTATTTGCAACCGGTGGCACTAATTTGTGTAAGTGCTGCGCCACTCCTCCAGAACTGAATCGTCCACTGGCACAAATTCAAGGCATACTAATTCATCGGCCTGCGATGAATGCGTGTGCCTCACAATGCACAAACTCCTTTCCGTGATTTTGCGCACAGCAAAATCGCCTAACAGGTTTTCACAGAGCAGCCCATTGGTTTTGTTGTAATACCATTTGTAGCTTTTGGCGCAGTTTAGATATTCCGGATAATCAACTTCCAACGTATTCTCGCACCACTGCACGAAATTCACAATCGTGTTGTCAGAGCCGAAATAAAAGCGCAGCTTATCACTTCTTCCATATGGTGTAAATACAACGGTATCTCCTTTATACATCTTATAAGGTCTGTTGCCATCGTTGGCAACAACCATGTAAACGCTATCAAGCATCCAACCTTTGTTGTCGAGGATTTTGTGCAGCTCCTTATCGTCAGGGTATATATAATCTGTGCCGAAGTCCAGGGATATAGCGCCGTCATCGGAAAGCACAACTTTAAACGGTTCTGAAGAAGTGTCAGTAGCCGGTTCTTCGATGGATACCTTCAGCTGCTGAGGCTCAAGCTTGGGTTCATCTGCGAGCTCTCCGGAACAAGCTGTCACGACAACAGCTCCGACTGCAAACCATAGTTTCTTGATCATGTTCATTTTTTCTCTATGAAATAAGTGGTGTAAACGTGGTGATTTATATGGTACGTGCTGTATGGGCCAAGCGGATTGAAGGCATTACTTAGAAAATACCCATCATTAGTTCCATTGTTACCCCAGTTGCAGCGATAGAAGAATCTGTATTCATACTTTTGATTAATCGTGCGAGATCTAACTTGAACCCCATCAACTACCCAAGTATATGTACGAAGTTTATTTCCATTTTCATCAAGTGCTGTTCCACTTAAAAGAGCAGGACCATAATCTATGATATTGTGAAGCATTTTTTCTTCGGTAGGAAAAATCTCACAAAGATAATTAAATGAACTTTTAAAATGCGAAAACGTGCTTACAGGATAAAAATTACCATAATCATCAGTTACTTCAATACCAAGTTTCCAAGTGCCATCATCATCATAATGAGTATTACCTAACACTCCAATTTCATGAACTAATCGTCCTGCTGCTTCCGCTTGTGCTTTTTTTGTCGGGTATGAAAATCTGGTGTTTATCCAATCGATTGTATAGCCATTAACTTCGGCAGGATGTTCGTAGAATGTGAGAAGCTGAGCAACAGCGACATCTGCATAATGAGCTTGCGCCGAATTACCAGACGGAGTAAAACAATACAGATTATATGGATTACCTCTTCCCCATTTGGTAATAATATTACTATTTGAGTAAGTTACGCGGGTATGCCAATCTTCATCTTCAGTCTCACTATTTTCATACATTGTCATGAAACCTTGAACGTCATCCGTTGCAAAAGTATTCCCAATAGTGCCAAGAAGATAGGAGTCCAAAAACAACTCAAAATAATAAGATAACGCATCATCATACGTAATATCTTCTACACAGAGGTTATTATCGGGAATTATCGCAATAACATCCGAGATAAGATCACAGTCGGACACAATAGCACATCCTTTCTGATTTTGGAAATTCACAAGATATATCATTGTATCTGGAACCATTATCGTCTCCGCACGTCCAAGATTGTTTTTCTTGAAAATCACACGTGACGGGCAAGGTATCACATTTGCTACTTGAATTTCATTTGCTCTACCTGGATTGCAATCAGCTATCGCTTTTTGGGCAATTCCGATAAGTTTGTTTTCAAGTGGTGTTGTCTGCTGGTGAGGTTGAATTACCTCTGTTAGACTGTCCGAGCAAGCCGGAAGCAGACAAAGAATCATTAATAAGGTTAGAATTTTTTTCATAGGATTTAAAAATATTTTGCCAAATTTAGTATAATATAATTAAAGGTACGAATTTGTCAACAATATGTAACGACAAAATGTTACAATTGCAATAATATCTCACATTTTACTTATTTTTCCGATATTCAGTGAATAGTCCCTATATCATATTATTGCTATCCGATAAAAATATTTGAGGCAGACGAAAATTAGGGCTGACACCTATTGCAGGAGTCAGACCATTGTACCACCTCCTCAGCCCTCCCTTTTTACCTGATGGGGGCTTGGAAATCTAAGAAAGCAGGCTCGACCGCTGAAAATCAGCAGCCGGGCCACATCTGTTTACTTAATCCGATTATTATCGGACAGCAATAATATCATATATGAAAAAATCCCCCGCATCGGGCGGCCGCCCGATGCGGGGAATGCGCATAATTGAAATGATCTTAGATATGCTCGACGGCGGCTTTTTCGACGGGCAGGCCGTCCATGTAGCGCTTGAGGTAGTCGTTGAAGCCGGCCACGGCTACAGGGTCGGGAGCAACTTCCGTTGCCGTCTGGTCGGCAAACACGTCGGCCTCGAGGAACTCAGGCAACGTGCGGCCTGCGCCCGCAATACGGAACGCAGCAAGCAGCGCTATGCCCCATGCGCCGCCTTCGCCCGCGGTCGACATCACCGAGATGGGAGTGTCGAGGGCGGCCGCCAGGATGCTCTGGCCCACGCCTGCGGTCTTGAACAGGCCGCCATGGCCCGTGAGGCGGTCGACGGCCACATGCTCGTCGCGCAGCAGCACGTCGTTGCCTATCTTGAGCACGGCTACCGAGCCATAGAGATGGGCTCGCATGAAGTTGGCCAGGTTGAAGCTGTCCGACGCGCGGCGCACGAACAGCGGCCTGCCCTCCTCGAGCCCCGTCACGGGCTCGCCGGAGAAATAGTTGTAGGACAGCAGTCCGCCGCAATCGGCGTCGCCCTCCAGAGCCTTGCGATAGAGGCGTCCGTAGAGTTCGTCGATGTCTACGGCCACGCCCAGCATCTGCTGATACTCCTTGAACAGACCCACCCAGGCGTTGAGGTCGCTGGTGCAGTTGTTGCAGTGCACCATGGCTACGAGATGGCCGTCGGGCGTCGTGACCATGTCGATCATCTCATAGGGCTTCGACAGGTTATTTTCGAGCACGATCATGGAGAACGACGACGTGCCGGCCGAGACGTTGCCCGTGCGGGGCAGCACGGCGTTGGTGGCCACCATGCCCGTGCCTGCGTCGCCCTCGGGCGGGCAGAAAGGCACCCCGGGGCGCAGGTGGCCCGAGGGGTCGAGCAGCAGCGCACCCTCGGGGGTGAGCTCGCCGGCATCCGCGCCGGCGGGAAGCGACTCGGGCAGGATGTCGGCCAGCTTCCAGGGATAGCCCTTGGGAGCCACAAGCTCGTCGAAGGCCTTGACCATGGAGGCATCGTAGCTGCACGTGGCGGGGTCGACGGGCAGCATACCCGATGCATCGCCCACGCCCAGCACGCGACGGCCCGTGAGCAGGCGGTGTACGTAGCCCGCCAGCGTGGTCAGGAAGTCGATGCGGGCCACGTGCTCCTCGTCGTCGAGGATGGCCTGATACAGATGCGAGATGCTCCAGCGCAGCGGTATGTTGTAGTTGAACAGCTTGCTCAGGATGGCGGCGGCGCGGCCGGTGTTGGTGTTGCGCCATGTGCGGAAGGGCACCAGCAGGCGGCCGTCGGCGTCGAAGGGCATGTAGCCGTGCATCATGGCACTGATGCCTATGGCGGCAAGATTCTCTATCTCAACGCCATAGTCGCGCATCACGGCCTCGCGCAGGCGACCGTAGCAGTCCTGCATACCGGCCAGGATGGCCTCGGTGCTGTAGGTCCACAGGCCGCCTTCGAGGCGGTTTTCCCACTCGTGCGCGCCCTGGGCTATGGGGCGGTGGTGCTCATCGGTGAGCACCGCCTTGATGCGCGTGGAGCCGAACTCAATGCCCAGCACCGCGCGCCCCTCGGCAATAGTCTTGCGAGCGTCCATGGCCTCAGAGATAGAGCGAGCGGTTGAGCATGTAGTACACCTCGCCCATGCGCAGGGCGTTGCGGAAGCCCTCGATGGTGGTGTTGCGGTCGATGTGCACCATCTCGATGCCGGCAATCTCGGCGTAGTCCTCCCAGAATTCCGGGGTCACGTCGTAGCTGAAGCAGGAGTGGTGCGTGCCGCCGGCCAGAATCCAGGCAGTGGCGCCCGTCTCGAAGTCGGGCATGGGCACCCACAGGGCCGAAGCCACGGGCAGCTTGGGCAGAGGCTTGCTCTTGATGCACTCAACGTCGTTGACAATGAGGCGGAAACGGTTGCCCATGTCCACCACGGTGGCGGTGACGCCGGCGCCGGGGCGCGAGGTGAACACCAGGCGAGCCGTGGGCGTCTTGCGGATGCCTATGCCCAGGAAGTGCACCTCCAGGCGGGGACGCTCCTCGGCTATGAGGGGGCACACCTCGAGCATGTGGGCCTGCAGGATGGAGCTGCGGCCGCCGGCCTCGAAGTTCAGGGTGTAGTCTTCCAGGAAGGAGCAACCGCCCTTCATGCCGCGGGTCATCACCCACAGCGTGCGGTAGAGCGCGGCGCTCTTCCAGTCGCCCTCGGCGCCGAAGCCGTAGCCCTCGGCCATGAGGCGCTGCGATGCCAGGCCGGGAATCTGGTCGAAACCGCGGCCGGTGGCGTCGACGTTCACGTCGCCCAGGTCGTCGAAGTTGGTGGTGAAGCCCTTGGCGCCCTTGTCCTTGAGCACGGCGCGCAGGGTCAGCTCGGCCTTGGCCGAGTTCCACACCTTGCGGTAGGCGTCGCCGGCCTTGTCTTCAAGAGCGGCGTCGTGGGCGTAGAGACGGAAGTATTCCTCCACGAGAGCGTCCACATCGGCGTCCTTCACGGCGTCGAAATAGGGCATCAGCGAGCTGAAGGGCATGTAGTCCACGTGGTAGCCCATGCGAATTTCGGCCTCCACCTTGTCGCCGTCGGTCACGGCCACGTTGTTCATCTGGTCGCCGAAGCGCAGGATGCGCATGTCCTGGGAGTCGGCCCAGCCCACGCACACACGCTGCCACACGGCTATGCGCTCCTGCGTGGCGGCGTCCTTCCAGTAGCCGGTCACCACCTTGCGGCGCACACGCATCCGGGCGCAGATGTGACCGAACTCGCGGTCGCCGTGGGCGCTCTGGTTCAGGTTCATGAAGTCCATGTCCATGGTGTCCCAGGGTATTTCGGCGTTGAACTGCGTGTGGAAATGCAGCAGGGGCTTGGCCAGAATCTTCAGGCCGTGTATCCACATCTTGGCAGGCGAGAACGTGTGCATCCAGGTGATGATGCCGGCGCAGTGCGGGTCGTTGTTGGCGGCTTTCATCAGGGTCTCGACTTCCTCGGAGGAGTTGGCCGTGCCCTTGTACACCACCTTGACGGGCAGGTTGCCGGAGGCGTTGAGGCCGTCGACCATCTCGCGCGAGTGCGCGTCCACTTTCACCACGGCATCGCCGCCGTAGAGCAGCTGGGCGCCGGTGATCCACCATATTTCGTAATTGCTGTACATCTTTATATATGTCTAATGTTTATATATGTCTAATGAGTGATTGATTATTTTTGTCCGTAGTAGGCCCCCGGACCGTGCTTGCGCGAGAAGTGCTTCTCCACCAGCAGGGGGTTCATCGTGAGCGAGGGGTTGAGCATCCGCGCCACATAGGCCATCTTGGCCACCTGTTCCATCACCACGGCGTTGTGCACGGCATCGGCCGGCGACGTGCCCCAGGCAAAGGGGCCGTGGTTCTTCACGAGCACGCCCGGCGTGTGCATGGGGTCGAGCCCCTCGAAGCGGCGCACTATCACGTGGCCGGTCTCGAGCTCATAGTCGCCGTGCACCTCCTCGGCAGTCATGTCCGGGGTGCAGGGAATGGCGTCGTGGAAATAGTCGGCATGGGTGGTGCCCAGGCTGGGCAGGTCCAGGCCGGCCTGCGCCCACGCCGTGGCGTAGGTGGAATGGGTGTGCACCACGCCGCCCACGCCGGGAAACGCACGGTAGATGGCCAGATGGGTGGGCGTGTCGCTGCTGGGGCGCAGCGAGCCCTCCACCACCTTGCCGGTGGCGAGCTCCACCACCACCATATCTTCTGCCTTCATGGCGTCGTAGTCGACGCCGCTGGGCTTGATCACCACCAGGCCGCGCTCGCGGTCGATGCCGGAGACGTTGCCCCAGGTGAATATCACCAGGCCGTGGCGCACGAGGTCGAGATTGGCCCGGAATACCTTTTCTTTAAGTTCTTCAAGCATGGTAAGTAAGTTTCGATAATTAGTTTATATTAAGATTCGAGATTGGCATTCGCAAGATTCACACTTGCGAAGAATGAGTTATGGGGTTCCATAATGACTGATGAGTAAGTTTGAAGATTGCAATATCAACTCGAAGATTGATATAAGCTAATTGTTGAAACTTACTTATTACCAGAAATAATAATAGAAAGCTGCGGTGATGCCCAGGATTATGCAGGTGTGAATCACATCCCACTTGTCCCAGCTGGCGCGGGTGACGGCACGCTGCTCGGCCGTGGAGGTGCCGAACACCAGGCCCTGGATCTTCTCGGCCGAGGGGGCCTTCGTGCACAGACTCACGACAACGGCCACCAGCAGGCAGAACACCAGCATCCAGCCGCAGAAGAACAGCCAGTTCACGTCGAAGAACAGATACTTGAACAGCCCGCCGTCGGCCGCTGCGTCGGCGTTGCTGTAGAAGACCTTGGCGCCCAGACGGCACAGACCAATGACGAGGCCCGAGATGAGGGCCCACATACCGCCCTGGGCCGTGGCACGCTTCCACAGGATGCCCACGAGGAACGCGGCGGCGATGCCGGGAGCCAGCACGCTCTGCACGTCCTGGAGATAGAGGTAGAGCACATCGCCCACCGAGCGCATCACGGGAATCCACAGGATGCCCAGCACCACGATGACCACCGTGGCTGCCTGGCCGATGCGCACCAGCTTGTGGGGCGCGGTGTTGGGGCGGAAACGCTGGTAGAAGTCGATGGTGAACAGAGCCGCCGACGAGTTGAACAGCGACGCCAGCGAGCTCATCAGGGCGGCGAGGATACCGCACACAATCAGGCCCTTCACGCCGGCGGGCAGCAGCTTGGCCACGAGCGTGGGGAAGGCTGCGTCGGAGTTGGGCAGGCCGGCGGCGGTCATGGGCAGGAAGTCGCCCAGCTGCTGATGCAGGGCGAAGGCGATCATGCCGGGAATGAGGAACAGGAACACGGGAAGCAGCTTCAGATAGGCGCCGAAGATGGTGCCGCGGCGGGCCTCACGCTCGTCCTTGCCGGAGAGCACGCGCTGCACGATGAACTGGTCGGTACACCAGTACCAGAAGCCTATCACGGCCGAGCCCACGAGAGCGCCCAGCCAGGGATACTGCGCATCGGAATTGCTGCGGATGAGGTTCGTCATGGTGTCGCCGTACTCGTTCACCTTCACGGCCGAGCAGATGCGCATCATTTCGTCCCAGCCGCCCAGTTCCTTGAGGCCCAGCACCAGGATGATGAGCGAGCCCAGCAGCAGTATGGGAGTCTGGAGCACCGAGGTGTAGAGCACTGATTTCATGCCGCCGAACACGGTATAGAGCGCCGTGATGAGCACCAGCCCGATGGCCGCGATCCAGAAGAAGTCGATGCCCCAGAGCTCGTCGATGCCGAACACCTGCTGGAACACCAGGCCGCCGGCGTAGACCGTCACGGCCACCTTCGTGAGCACGTAGCTGATGAGCGAGATGGTGGCCAGGATGGTGCGCGACTGCGGGTTGAAGCGCTTCTCCAGGAACTCAGGCATGGTATAGACCATGGAGCGCGAATAGAAAGGCACGAACACCCAGCCCAGGATGAGGATCATCCAGCCCTGGATTTCCCAGTGGGCCATGGCCATGCCGCTCGAGGCACCCGAGCCTGCCAGGCCTATAAGGTGCTCTGAACCGATGTTTGAAGCGAAGATGGAGGCGCCTATGGCAATCCATGTGGCGTCCTTACCGCCCAGGAAGTAGTCGGCGGCGTTGTTCTGTTTTTGGCGCATCACCCACACGATGATGCCCACCAGGGCAACAAAGAACAGGGCGATGACAATCCAGTCGAGTAATGCCATTAATGTGTCGTTGAATTTTAGTTTGAGAATGCGAAGATGGTGTGCGAGCTGTACTTCTCGCCGGGGCGCAGCATGGTCGAGGGCCACTCGGGCTTGTTGGGCGAGTCGGGATAGTGCTGTGTTTCGAGGCACATGCCGGCGTGCTGCACATATTTCTTGCCGCCCTTGCCGGTGATGGTGCCATCCAGGAAGTTGCCGCTGTAGAATTGTATTCCGGGCTCGTCGGTGTACACCGTCAGGGTGATACCGGTGGCGGGCGACGTGAGCACGGCGGCGGGCAGGGTGATGTCGCCGGCGGTGTCCAGCACCCAGTTGTGGTCGAAGCCGTTGCCGTTCTTCACCTGCTCATAGTCGAATGCCTTGAGGTGGGTGCCCACGGCCTTGGGAGCGGTGAAATCCATGGGCGTGCCGGCCACGGGGGCAATCTCGCCGGTGGTCATGAACGTGGAGTCAACGGGGGTGAACGCCGCGGCGTTGATCTGCAGCACCTCATCGGCCACGGTAGCCTCCGGGTCGCCCGAGAGGCAGAAATAGGCATGATTGGTCATGTTTATCACCGTGGGGGCGTCGGTCGTGGCCTCGTAGGCTATGTCCAGGCTGTTGTCGGCCTTGAGCGTATAGGTCACGGTGGCCGTCACGTTGCCGGGGAAGTTGTTGTCGCCGTCGGGCGAGTGCATGGTCAGCACGAGAGTGCTGTCGTTGGGCTGCTCGGCCTCATACACCTGATACTGCCAGCCGGTGGGGCCGCCGTGCAGGCAGTGGCCGAAGTTGTTGCGGGGCAGCTGGATGGTGTCGCCGTCTATCACGAGGCGACCTTGGCCTATGCGGTTGGCATAGCGGCCTATGGCGGCGCAGAAGTCGGTCTGGTTGTTCTCGGGGAAGTAGGCCTGGATGCTGTCGAAGCCCAGCACCACATCGCGCAGCGTGCCGGCGCTGTCCGGCACCATGAGCGACACGATGCGGCCGCCGTAGTTGGTGATGCATGCTTCCATGCCGGCTTCATTCGAGAGGGTGTAGAGAGCGGTGGGCTTGCCGTCCACCTCGGCCACGAAGCGCTCGGGGTCGAGGCCGGAGGCCGTGAGCCGCGCTGTCTTTTCGCCGCCGTTGCACGACGCCATGGCCGCCGCGGCGAGAGATACGATGAGTAGTGATTTCAGGTTTTTCATGATGTGATAATAATTTTGATTCAAAATTAGTAATTTCACGGCAATCTTTCCGTAATATATGTATCTATTTTATGTCGCCTATGTAACATCGGCCCCGTTTTATGCTACCTTTGTATCATCAGGTCGTAGAAATTGCTTAATTTTGTACCACAAAAACTTTCACAGATGAGCAAGATCATAACCCTCGGCGAAATAATGCTTCGCCTCTCGCCTGCCGGATGCTCGCGCTTCGTGCAGGTCGACAACTTCGACGTGATATGGGGCGGCGGCGAGGCCAACGTGGCCGTGAGCTGCGCCAACTATGGCCATCATGCCTGCTTCGTGACAAAGCTCCCGGCCCACGAGATAGGACAGGCCGCCGTCAACGCCCTCAGGCGCTACGGCGTGGACACCTGCCACATCGCCCGCGGAGGCGCGCGCGTGGGCATATACTATTGCGAGACTGGTGCGTCGATGCGCCCCTCCAAGGTGATCTACGACCGCGCAGGCTCCGCCATAGCCGAGGCCATGCCGGCCGACTTCGACTTCGACGCCATCATGGAGGGAGCCGACTGGTTTCACTGGAGCGGCATCACGCCGGCCATAAGCGACAAGGCCGCCGAGCTAACCCGCCTGGCTTGCGAGGCCGCCAAGCGCCACGGTGTCACGGTGAGCGTCGACCTTAATTTCCGCAAAAAGCTGTGGACCAGCGAAAAGGCGCAGAGCATCATGCGTCCGCTCATGAAATACGTGGATGTGTGCATAGGCAATGAAGAGGATGCCGAGCTGTGCCTGGGCTTCAAGCCCGATGCCGACGTGGAGAGCGGCGACACCGGCGCCGAAGGCTATAAAGGCATCTTCCGCGCCATGGCCGCCGAGTTCGGCTTCCGCTACGTGGCCTCCACCCTGCGCGAAAGCTTCTCGGCCACCCACAACGGCTGGAAGGCCATGATATTCGACGGCAAGGAGTTCTACGAGTCGAAGCGCTACGACATCAACCCCATCATCGACCGCGTGGGCGGCGGCGACGCTTTCTCCGGCGGTCTCATCCACGGCCTGCTAACGATGCCCGACCAGGGCAGCGCCCTGGAATTTGCCGTGGCGGCATCCGCCCTGAAGCAGACCATCCCCGGCGACTTCAATCTCGTGACCGCCGCCGAAGTAGCCGCCCTGGCCGGCGGCTCGGCCAACGGTCGTGTGCAACGTTAATCCCCCACCCCCTATGGCAAGATTCGATAAGATGGCCGTTATGGCCAAGATAGCTGCGGCGCCCATGGTGCCCGTGTTCTACCACTCCGACGCCGCTACTGCGTGCATGGTGCTCAAAGCCTGCTACGAAGGCGGCGTGCGCGCCTTTGAGTTTACAAACCGCGGCGACTTCGCCCACGAGGTGTTTGCCGCAGTTGTGAAATACGCCGCCGGCGAATGCCCCGACATGGCCGTGGGCGTGGGCAGCGTGGTGGACCCCGCCACTGCCGCCCTCTACATGCAGCTCGGAGCCTGCTTCGTGGTGGGCCCGCTGTTCAACCCCGAGGTGGCCCGCGTGTGCAACCGCCGCGGCGTGCCCTACACCCCCGGCTGCGGAAGCGTGTCGGAAGTGGGCTTCGCCCAGGAAGCCGGCTGCGACCTGTGCAAGGTATTCCCCGGCGACGTGCTCGGCCCCAAATTCGTTAAAGGACTCCTCGCACCCATGCCCTGGAGCAAAATCATGGTCACCGGCGGCGTAGAGCCCACGCCCGAAAACCTGCAGGCGTGGTTCAGCGCCGGCGCCTTCTGCGTGGGCATGGGCTCCAAGCTCTTCCCCAAAGACCGCATCGCAGCCGGCGACACCGTCTACATCACCGCCCGCTGCCGCGAGGCCCTCGCCACTATCGCCACCCTCAAATAGCCGCACCCTCCCCACCTCGGGTCTGAAAACCATCGCACGGAGGCGCAGAGAAATATATAAGATGCTGAGAACCAGCGCTCAGCGCAGAACACTATGGGGTGGCCGCTCTTCAAAGCGGCCACCCCATAGTTGCAACCAGGATGGCGCAGCGCCATACGCCGCAACCCACAATCAACTGACTTTTTAATGCGCTTATTCGCATAAAAATATTAACTTTGCAATT
>CAYUUN010000012.1:0-45901 GCA_964447895.1 uncultured Bacteroides sp.
GTACTTGATTTTACCGATCTCGGGAAAATACTCTTTTGCCATTGTGTTGTAAGGTATTTGGTGTTGATAAGTTGTGTTTCGTGATGGGGGTTTGTCTCCGGGTGGTTCAGTCGCGGTAGCTGAAGCGGGCGCGGGCGTCGGCCGCGGCCGACGAGCCGCCCACGTAGGCCGTGAACGTGCCGGGCTCGGTGCGCCACGCATGGGCGCCCTCGTCGAAGAAGGCGAGCATGGCGGGCGTGATGGTGAAGGTGACCTCGCGGGTCTCGCCGGGGGCGAGGGTGATCTTGTCGAAGCCCTTGAGCTCCTTGGCGGGGCGCAGCACGCTGGCCTTGTCGTCGCCTATGTAGAGCTGCACCACTTCGGCGCCCTCGCGCGAGCCGGTGTTGGTCACGGCCACGGTGAGCTCAATCTTGCCGTCGGGGCCCAGTTCCTTAGCCGAAAGCACGGGCTTGCCATAGGCAAAGGTGGTGTAGCTCAGGCCATGGCCGAAGGCGTAGCGGGCCGGAATCTTCTTGGTGTCGTGCCAGCGGTAGCCCACGAGGATGTCCTCGGCATAGCGCTGCTGCGGGGCGCAGGCGCCGAAGAGCACGTCGCCCTGCTCGCTCTCCACGCCGGGATAGCTGGTGGTGTCGAAGGCATGGGCGCCGTTGTCCTGCAGGCGCACGGGGATGGAATAAGGCAGCTTGCCGCTGGGGTTGACGGCGCCGGAGAGCACGTCGGCCATGGATGCGCCGCCCATGGTGCCCAGGTAGCCCACGTGGAGGATGGCCGGAACCTTATCGGCCCAGGGCATGGCGTAGGCGTTGCCGGTGATGTTGGCCACCACCAGGTTGGGATTGGCGGCGGCGAGGGCCTCGATGAGGGCGTCCTGGCCGAAGGGCAGCTCGTAGCCGCGGCGGTCGGTGCTCTCGCAGTCCTGGAAGGCGTTCTTGTTGAGGCCGCCCACGTAGATTACCACGTCGGCCTCGGCAGCCTTGGCCACGGCGTCGGCGCGCAGGGAGTCCTGCACGGCCTGGGGAATCACTTCCTCGTGGGCGTACATGGGCCGGCCGGCGGCATAGCCCTGTGCAAAGGTCACGTTGTCCGGGCCGAACACATCGCGGATGGCCTGCAGGGGCGACACGTAGTCCTTCACCTTGAGCTCGGAGGAGCCGCCGCCGTCGGAGAGCTTGCGCACGGCGTTGTCGCCCACCACCAGGATTTTCTTGCCTGCGGCGGGGTCGAGAGGCAGGATGCCGGCGTTGCGCAGCAGCACGATGCTCTCGTCGCCTATGGCCTTGGCGGCGGCATAGTGCTCGGGGCTGTGGAGCGAGCCGAAAGGCTTGTCGGTGTTCATGGCCGTGCGGAAAATCAGGCGCAGGATGCGGCGGGCCTTGTCGTCGGCCACGCTCTCGGGCACCTCGCCGCTGCGGATGAGCTCCAGGAAGGGACGGGCCAGGAAATAGTCGTTGTAGGTGAACTCGCTCTCGCTGGTGAGACCGTTGGTGAACGAGCCCATCTCGATGTCGAGGCCATTGAGGGCGGCCTCGCGGGTGTCGTGGGCGCCGCCCCAGTCGGTGATCACCACGCCGTCGAAGCCCCACTCGCCGCGCAGGATGTCTTCGAGCAGGCGCTTGTTGTGGCAGCAATGCTGGTTCCACACCTTGTTGTAGGCGCCCATGATGCTCCAGGCGCCACCGTCCTGCACGGCAGCCTTGAACGCCGGCAGATAGATTTCATAGAGAGCGCGGTCCGAGACGTCGACATTGATGTTGCCGCGCCACTGCTCCTGGTTGTTCAGGGCGAAGTGCTTGACGCAGGCGGCCACGCCGTTTTTCTGCAGCTCCTGCACATAGGGCACCACCATGACCGAGGCCAGGTAGGGGTCTTCGCCCATGTACTCGAAGTTGCGGCCGTTCAGGGGCGTGCGGTAGATGTTCACGCCGGGGCCCAGCAGCACGTCTTTCTCGCGGTAGCGGGCTTCTTCGCCCACGTTCTTGCCGTAGATGGCGGCCATCTCGGGGTTCCAGGTGGCGGCCAGGGCCGTGAGGGCCGGGAAGGCGGTCACGGAGTCGTTGGTCCAGTGGGAGTAGCCCCAGTCGTTCCAGTTGATTTCGGCGCGCACGCCGTGGGGGCCGTCGCTCATCCACACCTCGGGGATGCCCAGGCGGGGCACGCCGGCCGAGGAAAATTTGCTCTGGGCGTGGCACAGCGCCACTTTCTCCTCGAGGGTCATGCGCGAGAGGGCGTCCTCCACGCGGTCTTCGATGGGAGCCTTGGGGTCGAGATAGACGGGCGTGGCGGCACGGGCGGTGCCTGCTGCCACCAGGGCTGCGATTACAGGGATAATGATGCGTTTCATTTCTTGCTGTTGATGGTTATGGTGGCGGGAGCGAGGCCGGGCGATGTGGCCGTGAGGGTGGCCGGGCCTTCTTCGCCGTTGTTCTGAAGTATCACCAGGGCCTTGCCGTAGAAGGCCTTGCGCTGCGGCGCCTTGAAGCGCTCGAGCGAGATGGGGCTGCCGTTGTCGACGCCGGCGTTGAAGGCGCTGCCTTCGACGCTGAACGTCACGAGGTTGTCGGCCAGCGGGCAAAGGGTGCCGTTTTCGTCGACCACCTCGACGGCCACATAGCTGAGGTCGCGGCCGTCGGCCGTGATTTCGCTGCGGTGGGGCGTGAGGCGCAGGGCAGCGGGCGCGCCTGCGGTGCGGCGCTCGGTGCGGGCCACCTCGCGGCCGTCGCGGCGGCTGATGGCCGTGAGCGTTCCGGGCTCGAAGGGCACTTTCCAGCTCACGTGGAAGTCGTCCGGTCCCTTGGCGCGGGTGCCCAGGCTGCGGCCGTTGAGCAGGAGCTCGACCTCGTCGGCGTTGTTGTAGTAGGCCCACACGTCCACCTCGGTTCCGGGCTCCCAGTTCCAGTGGGGGAGCAGGTGGAGCACCACGGAGTCGGGCTGCCACTCGCTCTTATACATATAATATATGTCCTTGGGGAAGCCGGCCAGGTCGACGATGCCGAAGTAGCTGCTGCGGGCAGGCCAGCCGTAGGGGGTGGGCTCGCCTATGTAGTCGAAGCCGGTCCACACGAACTGGCCGGAGATGAAGTCGTTGTCGCGCACCAGCCGCATCGTGCCCTCGTGGGTGTTGCCCCAGGGCGCGTGGCAGTTGTCGTAGCTGGAGCAGGAGAAAGTCTCGTTGAAGAAGGGCTTGTCCCAACGCTCGGGCCAGAGGTGGATGCTGTCGGCGGGCATGTCGTAGTAGCCGCGGGTGGCCAGGGCCGACACGCTCTCCGTGACGATGAAGGGCTTGCCGGGGAAGTTGCGGGGCACGTCCTTGAACCAGTCGTCGTGGTAGTTGAAGCCTATGATATCCAGCGCGCCGCTGCGGAACAGGTGGTTGCCTGGGTCGGGCTCGTTGCAGCCGGCGGTGACGGGGCGCGAGGGGTCGAGGGCGCGCACGCGGTCGGCGAGCTTGCGGGTGAGCAGCGAGTTCACGCTCATCTCGCCCTCCGCGGCCAGCATGTCCTTGCTGTGGCCGAAGTTGAGAATCAGGTTGGCCTCCTCGAGGCTCAGGGTGTCGGCCTTTGCATCGGTCCATTGCTCGAGCACCTCGTTGCCGATGCTCCACATCACGATGGACGGATGGTTACGGTCGCGGCGCAGCTGGTCGTCCATGTCGCGCTCGTGCCACTCGTTGAAGTAGCGGGCATAGTCGTGGGCGGTCTTGCGCTTGCGCCACATGTCGAAGGTCTCGTCCATCACCAGGAAGCCCATCTCGTCGCACAGGTCGAGCAGCTCGGGCGCGGGCGGGTTGTGGGAGGTGCGGATGGCGTTCACGCCCATGTCGCGCATGATTTCGAGCTGGCGGCGTATGGCGCTGCGGTTCACCACGGCGCCCAGCGCGCCGGCATCGTGATGCAGGCACACGCCGTTGATTTTCATGCGCTTGCCGTTGAGGGAGAAGCCCTTTTCGGCATCGAAACTGAAGTAGCGCAGTCCCACGGGCGCCATGTACGTGTCGAGCACCCGGCCGGTGGATGCGTCCTGCACGTAGGTGACGAGGTTGTAGAGATAGGGGTCGTCCACGCTCCACAGGTGCGGGTGGTCCACTTTAAGCGTCGATTCAGTCACGGCAAGGCTGTCGGAGCGCCCGAAACGCACCGTGGCGTCAGGCGTGCGCGCCACCATCCGGCCTTCGGCATCGATGAGCGAGGAATATACCTGCACCGATTTATTACCGCCCGGCACGTTTTTAAGGTCGGTGATGATTTTAAGCGTAGCTTCGGAGTCGGTCACGTCGGCAAGCACCTGGCGCCCCCATAGAGGCACGTGGATGTCGGCCAGTTTGCGCAGCCACACGTTGCGGTAGATGCCGCAGCCGCTGTACCAGCGGGAATTGGGCTGCTCGGCGTTGTCGACGCGCACGGCCACCACGTTGCGGCCCTCGTGGAGCCAGGGGGTAAGGTCGTAGCTGAAGGAGATGTAGCCATAGGGGCGCGTGCCCAGGCAGTGGCCGTTGATGTAGACGGTGCTGTTCATGTAGGCGCCGTCGAAGTCGATGTATATTTGTTTTTTGAGGTCGGCGGCCGAGACGTCGAAGGTCTTGCGGTACCACCCCACCCCGCCGGGCAGGGCTCCGCCGCCGGTGCCGCTGGGGTTGCTTTCGCTGAAGTCGCCTTCGATGGCCCAGTCGTGGGGCAGCGAGAGGGCGCGCCACGACGCGTCGTCGAAGTCGGGAGCCGCGGCCGCGGGGTCGTCGGAGAGCGAGAAGCGCCAGCCGTCGTTGAAGTCAATGGCGCGGCTGTCGGCTGCGCGCAGGCCGGTGGCCACGAGGGCGAGGATGAATGTGAGGAAAATTCTGCAGTTCATATCTTTATCGGTTGTTCACGGTTTTAGACAGTATAAAGCTTGCAGGCAAGCTGTGCGAATAATCGCACAGTTGCCTACAAGCCCGGATAAAGGACTGTCAGAGTTGTACGCTCACGGCGTCGCCGTTGTATTCGACGAGAGTGCCTGCAGCGTCGCGGTCAAAGCCTTTGGGACTGTCGGGACCCACCTTGACCACATTGAATTTTCGGTTCTTGAGCATGCCGGGGAATTCGCCCTGACGCTCGCCTATGGTGAGCGTACCGGTTGCTTCGTTCCACGTCATGGGGATGATGGCGTAAGCGCCTTTTTCGTAATTATAGTTTAGATCTTCGTCTTCGTAGAGCTTGAAGGACCCGTCGTTGCCGGTGTAGACATAGAGGTTGATCACCTCGGCAGCCTTTTCGCCGCTCCACTGCATGTCCGGGCCGAAGGGAATGATGGCGCCGGATACAGCGTAGAGGGGCACGCGGTCGTAGGGAGCGGCCACTTCGAGTGCCTGGCCGCCCTTGATGGCCTTGCCGGTGTAGAAGTCGTACCAGGTGCGGCCGGCGGGGAAATAGACGCTGCGGCTGCGGGCGCCGTAGGTGGTCACGGGGGCAACCATCAGGGCCGGGCCGAACATGTACTGGTCCTTGATGTCGCGCACGGCTTTGTCGGCGGGGAAGTCCATCACGAGCGGACGCATGATGGTGTAGTCGTCGAAGTAGGTCATGCCTGCCAGCGAGTAGATGTAGGGCATGAGGTTGTAGCGCAGACGGGTGTAGTAGAGCATCGACTCATAGGCGGGATGGCCCTCGGGAGCGATGTTGTAGATTTCGCGGAAAGGCCACTGGCCGTGGGCGCGGTAGAGCGGAGCGAAGGCACCGAACTGGAACCAGCGGCTGTTGAGCTCGCGCCATTCCTTGAGGTCGGCGTTCTCCACGCCTGTCTTGTCGAACTGCTTCTGGGCGGCCACGTAGCGGTCTTCCACGCAGAAGCCGCCGATGTCCATGGTCCAGTAGGGCACGCCGCTCATGGCGAAGTTGAGGCCGGCAGCAATCTGGGCGGCCATGTCTTCCCAGCGGGTGGCGATGTCGCCGCTCCAGGTGGCGGTGCTGTAGCGCTGCTGGCCTGCGAAGCCGCTGCGGGTGAGCAGGAACACGCGCTTGTCGGGGTCGACGCCGCGCTGGCCGTCGTAGATGGCCTCGGCGTTCATCAGGGCGTAGCCGTTGAAGTATTTGGCCGACGGGCCCAGGTAGGTGGGGCCGCACAGGTCTTTGCGATACTGGATGTCGGTGCAGTCGCGGATGTTCGGCTCGCTGGCGTCCATCCACCATGCGTCGATGCCCAGGGGATAGTAGTGGTCGTACATCTGGCCCCAGAAGAGCTTGCGCGCATCGGGGTTATAGGCGTCGTAGAAGGAGCCGAGATAGCCGGGACCCACCCAGTCGAGGATGCTGTCCTTGATGGCCTGCTGATACATCCAGCCCTTCTCGTCGAATTCCTTGAAGTGCTCGGTGGTGGCGTAGAACTTGGGCCATACGCTTATCATCACGCGGCCGTTCATGGCGTGGATGCTGTCCACCATGCCCTTGGGGTCGGGGAAGCGGTTGCGGTCGAATTCGTGGCTGCCCCAGGCGTCCTGCGGCCAGTGGAGCCAGTCTATCACGATGTTGTCGATGGGTATGTTGCGCTTGCGGTACTCGGCCAGGGTGGAGAGCACTTCTTCCTGGGTGTTGTATTTCTCGCGGCTCTGCCAGTAGCCCATGGCCCAGCGGGGCATCACGGGGGCTTTGCCCGTGAGGGTGCGGTAGCCGCTGATGACGTCGTCCATGGAGTCGCCTGCTATGAAATAGTAGTCGATCATGTCCTGCATCTCGCCCCACCAGCTCATGTCGTTCTTGTTGATGTCTTCGCCGGGAGTATAGACGCGCAGGCCGCAGTAGGCCACGCCGCCGTTGGGCTCCCACTCGATGCGCACGGGGGTGCGCTTGCCTGCCTCGAGGTGCACGGTGAACTTATAGCTGTTCGGGTTCCAGGCCGTGCGCCAGCGCTCGGGCACCACCAGCTCGTTGTCGATATAGACTTTCTGATAGCCGGAGTAGTAGAGGATGAAGTTGTAGTCGCCGGTGGTCTCGGGCACGATGTCGCCTTCGTAGACCACCTTGCTGCCGTAGAAGCGGAAGTCTTCGGGGGCGTTCACCACGTGGCCCAGGTCGCCGCGCTTGAGGTGCTCGAAGTAGAGCTGCGGCTCGCGGCGGGTGATGGTCTTGCCATCGGCCTCGGTGTATGTGCCGGTGAGGGCGCCTTCCACGCCGTCCTTGTCGTAGAGCTTGAAGGCCTCGCCCAGCTGCTTGTAGTCGTCGGGGCGACCGAAGCGCAGCAGCGAGTAGCTGTCCCAGAGCACGCCGTAATTGCCGGTGGACACCACGAAGGGCACCGACACCTTAGTATTATATTGGAAGAGCTCTTCGTTGAGACCCTTGTAGTTGAATTCGTTGCTCTGATGCTGGCCCAGACCGTAGAGACCCTCCTCGTCGTCGGGCGAGGCGAATGTCTGCTGCACGGTGTACGACTCGGTGCCTTCCACCTCGATGGGCTTGAAACTGCGACCCTCGGCGTTCTCGGCCAGGATGAGGTTGCCCTCCTTATCGAAGAAAGTGACCTGACCTGTGACGGTGCTCAGCAGGGCGCTGATTTCGGGGGTGGTCACGCGCACGGCGGTGTCGCCCTCTTCTTTAATAGTATAATCGGTGTATTTGTCCTGGGGAAGCACCACCAGGCTGGCGTCGTCGGCAAAGTTGCCGTCGGGGGTGGCGCTCACCCTGATGATTTTCGGGCCGAGCACCTGCAGGCGCACCTTGGCTGCCCCGCCGCTCTTGGCAGGGTCGAGCTCTACGGTCACGCCGCGCGTGTCTTTAGAGTAGGCTTTTGCGCAACTGCCCAGCATGCCCGGCATGGCCATGCCGAGAAGCAAGAGGGAAATTGTGCTGAGTTTCATGTGCAACGATTTTGGTTTCATGATTCTGTGCAAAATTACAAATATACAACATACGGATAGGGTTACAAATGTTGCCCGTTGGGTGCTCAAATGTTAACTTTTTCCTTCATTTTCCTGGTATTGTGAGGGCAAAACTCCGAACTCTTCCTTGAAATACCTGCTGAAATACTTGGGGTTGTTAAACCCGCAGCTGTAGGCTATCTCACTGATGTTCAGCTGACTTTCGCGGAGCATCTGGGCGGCGCGCTTGAGGCGGAGCACCCGGATGAACTCTATGGGAGTCTTGCCGGTGATGTGTTTCAGACGTTTGTAGAGATGGACGCGGCTCATGCCCAATTCGGCGGCCAGGTCCTCGACGGAGAGGTCGGGGCTGCTCATGTGCTCGCCCACGTAGTTCACGGCGTGTTCGATGAGTTTTTCGTCGAGCGACGTTATGGCGATGCTCTGGGGCTCGGGGTCGATCACGGCGCGGTGGGCGCCCATGCGGCGCAGGTTCACGAGCTTGTTGAGGCGCAGGCGCAGCTCGTCGACGTTGAACGGCTTGGTCATGTAGTCGTCGGCGCCCAGGGTGAGGCCCTCGATCTTTGCCGAGACATCGTGCTTGGCCGTGAGTATGAGCAGCGGAATCGACGCCGTGGCCGGGTCGCTCTTGAGGCGGCGGCACAGCTCTATGCCATCCATGCCGGGCATCATCAGGTCGCTGAGTATCACGTCCGGCACCCGGCCGGCTATCTGCTCAAGGGCTTCGCGGCCGTCGCTTGCGGTGGTCACGGCAAAGTCGGAGGCGAGCTCCGAGGCCACGAACTGCAGCAGGTCGGGGTTGTCGTCCACCACCAGCAGACTGGCCGCGCCCTGCCCTGCCGCGGCCGGACCCACATGCGCATCGGTCGCGGCTTCGGCATCGGCCGCGGGCAACGCCGCCACGGCGCCGCGCAGTGGAATCGACACCGTGAAGACGGCGCCGCGCACGGCGTTGTCGGCCACGGCCACGGTGCCTCCGTGCAGCTTCACGTACTCGGCCACCAGACTGAGGCCTATGCCGGTGCCGCCCATGTCGTTGCCGCTCTGATAGAAGCGCTCGAAGATGCGTTTCTTGTCGTCGTCCGGAATGCCCCGGCCGGTGTCGGAAATGGCTATTTCGAGGTTGTCGTCCACGCGCGAGAGCGCCACATCCACGCGGCCGTTGTCCGGCGTGAACTTAAAGGCGTTGCTGAGCAGGTTCATTATGATTTTGCCCATCTTGTCTTCGTCGAATTCCATGGGCAGCGCCTGCGCGGCGCTGAAGAACGTGAGATGGATGTGTTTCTTCTCGCTCAGCGAGAGGAAGCGGTCGCAGATGGAGCGCACGAATGCCACGATATCGCCGCGCGAGAGGTTGAGCGTCATGCCGGCCACCTCGTGCTTGCGGAAGTCGAGCAGCTGATTCACCAGGTCGAGCAGGCGCTCGGCGTTGCCGTTGACCATCTCGAGCTTGCCGCGCGTGTCGGAGTCGAAGGGGCGCTTCAGCAGCGATTCGAGGGGCGCCTTTATGAGCGTGAGGGGCGTGCGCAGCTCGTGGCTCACATTGGTGAAGAACTTGAATTTCAGCTGGTCGAGCTCCTCCTGCTGCTTGGCGGCCTCGGCGCGCTCGCGGCGCTGCGACAGCGAGCGCTCGTGGCGGCGCACCAGCGCAAGGGCAGCGAGCACCAGCAGGAGGAACAGCACCACGTAAATCACCTTGGCCAGGGTGGTGGCATAGAACGGCGGACGCACCACGATGCCCAGCGTGGCCACGTTGGCCGACGGCACGCCGTCGCCGTTCTCGGCTTTCACGTGCAGCGTGTAGCGGCCCGGCGCCAGGTTGGTATAAGAAATGTGATGGCTGCCGGCGGGCAGGCGCTGCCATTCGTCGTTGAAGCCCTCGAGCTGATAGTAATACACTGTGTTGTAGGGGTTCACATAGTCGTCGGTGGAGAGCCACAACGCAAATTCGTTCTCGCTGTGGTCGAGCTCTATGCTGTCGAGCGTGGAAATGCTACGGGGCAGTAGCACCCGTCCGTTGTATTCGCGCCCCACCTGCACGGCCTCGTTGAAGAGCGACAGACCCGTGAAGAACACGCGGGGTGCCACGGCGCCTGGGCGGATCACGTCGGGCCGGAAGGTGTTGATGCCGTAGAAGCCGCCCACGGCCATCTCACCGTCGGGCAGCACCGCCAGCGAGCGCTGGTTAAAATCGCAGGCCTGCAGACCGTCGTTACTATTATATGTGTGGGTGTCGAAAGCCAGGGCACCGTCGGGCTGCATCTCCACGGCTATCGACACCAGTTCGCCGCCCACGGCCGCCCAGATGTCGTGATTGGCATCCTCGGCCACGCCCAGCACGAAGCGCCGCGGCCGGCCCAGCGACACGGTGTAGAGCGAGTCGGCCTTGGGGCTGTACACCTCCAGGCCGTCGCGTGTGGCCATCCACAGCAGTCCGCGGCTGTCCATCATCACGTGGTTCATGTTTTCCTGCCCGAAGCCTTCCGCGCCGTAGCGGCCGGCGTCGTACATGCTCATGCGCCCCGCGGCGTGGTCGTAGACCGCCACGCCGGAGGTGGTACCTATATAATAAAGACCGTCGGGGCCGGGCTCGATCGACACGATGTAGCCCGAGAGCACGGGCATATTGTCCGGCCCGAGCACCTTGTGGGTGCGCGTGGCGGGGTCGTAAATATCCAGGCCGCCGCCCAGGGTGCCGGCCAACAGCTTGCCGTCGGGCAGCGGCTGCACGGCCCACACATTGTCGGAAGGCAGCCCTGCGGCCGAGGTGATACGCTCGAGGCTGCCGGCGGGCGACACGTGCAGCAGTCCGCCGCCATAGGTGCCGGCCCACACGTGGCCCGCTTCGTCGCTTGCCACGGACACAACCACCTGCGGGCGCTCTCCGGGGGCGGGCACGGCGTAGCGGCGCACGTCGCCCGTGGCGCGGTCGAGACACATCAGTCCGTCGCCGTCGGTGCCCAGCCACAGCAGGCTGCCGTCGGCCGACGGCGCTATGCAGTTCACATCCGGAAAAGCCTGAAAGTCGAATTTAAAGGCGGCATCGTTGTAGAGCGACACGCCGTTCTTGCGCGAACCCACCCAGATGGTGCCCGTGCGGTCTTCCATCAGGGCCGTGGGCGTGGGAGTGTCGAGCAGGCGCACATCGGAGGGGTCGCTCTTCACGCTGTGCAGCTCGCCGTTCTTCTCGAGCACCACGAGCCCGTGATGGTCGTAGCCTATCCACATGCGGCCGCGGCTGTCCTGGAGCACGGAAGTGACATTTCCCTGCGGCAGCGGCGTAGAGCCGTAGTTGTGCGACCACACGCCCGTGTCGGGGTTGTAGGTCCAGAGGCCGCGCGTGGAGTAGACCCACAGCAGCCCCTGGCTGTCGGCATAGGCCTTGTACACCTTCTCGGCCTCCACAAAACTGTCCGGCACGCGGGTGGAGGCGCAGATGCGCGCCGTGGAGCGGTCGACAAACACGAGATTGCCGCGACGGTTCACGTACATCATGCGGCCGTTGGGCAATTCGTCGAGGCTGCCCGCGGCCGCTGCGCCGAGCAGTCCGTCGGGGTCGGCCACGCGCACGGTGCCGTTCAGGTCGTGGCGATAGAGCCCGTCGTGGTCCACGGCAATCCATGCCGCGCCGTCGCTGTCGAAGGCCACGACCGAGGGCGAGCCCTCGATGCCCATGGCGCGGAACTCGCGCTCCAGGTCCTTGTCTTTGATGAAGCGGTCGTCGCGCGGGTCGAAGATGGCGAAGCGGCCGCCGGCGCGCACCCACAGGCGCCCGTCGGGCGCGCCCACGATGCGCTCCACATAATTATCGTGCAGCGCAGTGCTGTCGCTGTAGTCGCAGTCGTAGCTGCGCACGCTGTAGCCGTCGTAGCGGTCGAGGCCCGACGCCGTGCCGAAATACACGAAGCCGTCGGCCTGGTGAATCACGTTGATGAGCCGGCTCGACAGCTGCGGGTCGCCCGAGAGGTGCCGAAACTGGTAGCCCGTGCCCCCTGCAAGGGCGCGCAGGCCGCATAGCAGGCCGATTATGGCTATGTAGAACTTTGTTCCCATCGCGATGATACATTTTCACCACAAAAGTAACCAATTACCACCCATTAGGAGACATGATTTTTATGTTTTAAAACACATTTTTGCAGAAATGCAACATTTTATACCCTCGAAAGTAACAAAATAACAATATTTAACAACACTTTATACAGCGTATTTTTTGGTCGGGCACATCAAAAATTAATAATATTAACTTATCTTTGCATACTCGAAACCATGACCTGACGAATCAATCAAAACAATCACAATATTTACCTAAAATCATTATCAATGGCACAAACACTCTGCAAACAGCACCATTGGCTGAGCTCCGCAAAAGCTTTGCTCATGGCAATGTGTCTGCTGGTGGGTAGCCTGGCTGCAAGCGCACAGTCGCTCACAGTCACAGGTACCGTAACATCGGCAGCCGACGGCGAGCCCCTCATCGGTGCATCCGTCACAGTCAAAGGCGCCAAAGACGGCGTAACAACCGACATTGACGGCAACTACACCATCAAGGTCAACCAGGGCGCTACCCTGACCTTCTCCTACGTGGGCTTCACACCCCGCGACATCGCCGTGACGGGCAGCCGCCTGGACGTGGCTCTCACCGAGAACGCCGAAAACCTCAACGAACTCGTGGTTGTGGGCTACGGCGTGATGAAGAAAAAACTCGTGACCGGCGCCACCGCCCAGATCAAGGGCGACGAAATCGCCAAGATGAACACCACGTCGCCCCTGCAGGCCATGCAGGGCCAGCTGCCCGGCGTGAACATCAGCTCCAACTCCGGCCAGCCCGGCGAGAGCATGAAGGTTCAGATCCGCGGTCTCGGCACCATCGGCAACGCTTCGCCCCTCTACCTCATCGACGGTGTGGGCGGCGACATCTCCACCCTGAACCCCGCCGACATCGAGAGCATCGACGTGCTGAAGGACGCCGCCTCCGCCGCCATCTACGGCGCGCAGGCCGCCAACGGCGTTGTGCTCATCACCACCAAGCAGGGCCGCGAGGGCAAGGCCACCGTGAGCTTCGACGGCTACTTCGGCTGGCAGAGCGTGGCCAAGAAAGTGGACATGCTCAACTCCCGCCAGTACATGGAAATCATGGACGAGCAGCAGATTGCCGAGGGCTCCGCTCCCTACGACTGGGCCGGCATGAACAGCATCTGGCGCACCAACGCCGAGGGCGAGCGCCTGGGCGTCTACGACACCGACTGGGTCGACTCCATGTTCAAGGACGGCGCCACCACCCAGAGCTACACCATCGGCGTAACCGGCGGCAGCAAGACCAGCACCTACGCCCTCAGCCTGGGCTACCTCAACCAGGAAGGTATCGCCGGCGGCAAGGACGTGAGCGACTACTCGCGCTACAACTTCCGCATCAACTCCGACCACAAGCTCTTCGACGGCATCCTCACCGTGGGCGAGCAGGCCAGCTTCGTCTACGTGAAGAAGACCGGCATCGGCGTGGGCAACCAGTACAACAACACCCTGCGCGGCGCTTTCGGCACATCGCCCCTCTCGCCTATATATAATAATGAGGGCGAGTTCAACAGCACCAGCGCCAGCGACTGGAACAACGCCGACGGCAACCCCTACGGCGCAATGATGGTGAACACCAACAACCGCAGCCGCACCGCCACCTTCTCCGGCAACGTCTACGCCCAGATCGAGCCCATCAAGAACCTGAAACTGCGCACCGTGTTCGGCGCCGTCTACGGCTCCAGCGAATACCGCAGCTACAGCCCCATCTACAACTTCTCGATCTACAACTACAACGACCACACCGGCGTGAGCCAGAACATGAACCACAGCCTGGGCATGACCTGGACCAACACCCTGAGCTACGACTGGAGCATCAAGGAGCATGAGTTCAACGCCATGGTGGGTATGGAAGCCTACCGCTACGAAGGCACCTACCTGGGCGCCAACCAGCGCGACCTCAAGGAGGGCTTCGACACCTGGCCCTATGCCTGGATAAGCAACGGCACCGCCGCCACCACCGCCGACGGCCTCGGCGCCAGCGGCAACCCCCACGACAACAGCCGCAGCGTCAGCTACTTCGGTCGTCTCGGCTGGAACTGGCAGGAGAAATACATGATCAACTTCACCCTGCGCTCCGACGGCTCGTCGAAGTTCGCCAAGGGCCACCGCTTCGGCACCTTCCCCTCCATCTCCGCAGGCTGGAACATCAGCAACGAAAGCTTCATGGAAGCAAGCCGCACATGGCTCGACTTCCTCAAGCTGCGCGTGAGCTGGGGCCGCGTGGGTAACCAGAACATCGACAACTACCAGTATCTGGCTCCCATCAAGGTCACGAACACCCACTACTTCTTCGGCCAGTACTTCGGCCCGAACGGCGCCTACAGCGACTACTCCACCATCCTGGGCAACAACTGGGGCGCATATCCCAGCCGCCTGGGCAACATGGACCTGACCTGGGAAACCTCCGAGCAGGTGAACCTGGGCTTCGACGCCACCATGTTCAAGAACCGCCTGCGCGTGAACTTCGACTGGTACCGCAAGAGCACCAAGGACTGGCTCGTCGTGGCTCCCATCCTGGCCACCGCCGGCACCGACGCTCCCTTCATCAACGGCGGCGACGTGATCAACACCGGTGTCGAGCTCGGCCTCAACTGGAACGACGTGATCGGCAACGACTTCAGCTACAGCGTGGGCTTCAACATGGCCTACAACAAGAACAAAGTGGGCTCCATCCCCACCGAGGACGGCATGATCCACGGCTCCACCAACATGCTCTACGACAACTCGCCTGAATTCTACCGCGCCGCCAACGGCATGCCCATCGGCTACTTCTGGGGCTACCAGACCGACGGTCTCTTCCAGAACCAGCAGGACATCAACAACTGGATCGCTGCCGGCAACGGCATCCTCCAGGCCAACGTGCAGCCCGGCGACGTGAAGTTCGTGGACCAGAACCACGACGGCGTCATCAACGACGACGACAAGGTGAACCTGGGCAACGGTATTCCCAAATTCACCTACGGCTTCAACATCAACCTCTACTACAAGAACTTCGACCTCGGCCTCGTGGCCACCGGCGTGGCCGGCAACAAGCTGGTGCAGAGCTACCGCAACCAGACCAACATGAAGGCCAACTACACCACCGAGATTCTCGAGCGCTGGACCGGCGAAGGCACCAGCAACCGCATCCCCCGCGTGACCAACGGCAACGTGAACTGGCTCTTCAGCGACCTCTACACCCACAACGGCGACTTCCTGCGCCTGAGCAACCTCACCTTCGGCTACAACTTCGCGCCCATCATGAACCAGAAATGGTGCTCGCAGTGCCGCCTCTACTTCCAGGTGCAGAACCTTGCCACCTTCACGAAGTACAACGGCATGGACCCCGAAATCGGTTACGGTACTGCCGACTGGGTGAGCGGCATCGACCTGGGCTACTACCCCCGTCCCCGCACATTCCTCATCGGTATCAACCTCACGCTCTAAATCGAATCTCTCAAGAACAACAACACATCATTTGACATGAACAAGTTCAAATACAGCATACTCACTGCCGGCATCGCCGCCATGGGCCTCATGACGGGTGCATGCGCCGACAGCTTCTTGGATGTGTCGAGCAAAACCGAATCGAACACCGAGAACTTCTACAAGACCGAAGGCGACGCCTGGCGCGCGCTCATCGGCTGCTACGACGGCTGGCGCCGCATCAGCTCCTCGCCCGGCGTGGGCTTCTACGTGGCCTCCACCGTGATGTCCGACGAATGCTACGGCGCCACCGGCCAGGGCGACGGCTACGGCTATCAGCTCATCGACGGCTTCGACCAGAGCAAGAGCCCCTCCGACCAGAACGTCTACGAGCAGGACTGGAAAATGTACTACGCAGGCGTTTACCGCTGCAACGAGCTCATAGCCCACGAAGAGCAGATCGAGTGGAAGAGCGAGACCAACCACAACCTCTACATGGCCGAGTGCCACGCGCTGCGCGCCCTTCTCTACTTCGACATGGTGCGCCTGTGGGGCAACATCCCCCTGTTCCTGGAGCCCGTGAGCGAAAACCGCGAGCAGGCCGACCCGGATGAAGTGTACGCCGCCATCGTGAGCGACCTCAAGATCGCTGCCGAGAGCATCCCCGCCGGCGTGAACACAGCCGAATCCGAAAACGGCCGCATCACCCGCTACGCCGCCGAGTCGATGCTCGCACGCGTGTATCTCTTCTACACCGGCTACTACGGCAAGGACCTCGCAGGCCTCACCAAGGCCGAGGTGGTGAACTATCTCGAAGACGTTGTGGCCAACGGCGGCTACAGCCTCGTGCCCGAGTTCAAGAACCTGTGGCCCGCCGCATCGCTGGTGCAGGTGCCCTACGCCACCGAGTGGGACCCCGAACTCTCCACCTACGCAGGCTCCGCCAACAGCGAAGTGATTCTCCAGCAGAAGTTCACCCCCACCCAAGACTACAACGGCAACGACGACTCCAACCGCTGGCAGGTGATGATGGGCATGCGTTCGCTCAACTTCACCCCTTACGGCAAGGGCTGGGGCGCAGCCACCGTCACCCCCGCCTACTTCAACCGCTACGGCGCAGGTGACCCCCGCCAGACTGCATCCATCATCAACCTGGCTGCCGAAGGCGTGGCATCGTCGCCCGACTATGCCAACAGCGTGAAGGACTGGCGTGAATTCACCGGCTTCAACGTGAAGAAGTACTCGCCTCTGGCATTCCTCATCAAGGACTCCAGCGGCAAGGACACCTACGTGAGCGCTTCGCGACCCGACGGCAGCGGCGACTTCCAGATCACCAACGCACAGGACTGGGTGATCATGCGCTATGCCGACGTTCTCCTGATGGTGGCCGAGCTGGGCGGCGTGCCCTCCAAGACCGCCCAGGCCGCTCTCGACGAGGTGCGCGCCCGCGCCGGCATGCCCAGCATCCCCGCCACCTTCGACAACGTGATGAACGAGCGCGCCCTCGAGCTCGCCTTTGAAGGCCACCGCTACTGGGATCTCCTGCGCCAGGGCATCGACAAGGCTGCCGACGCTATCGCAGCCACCGCCGGACCCGTGAAGAACGGCGGCAACGACGCCACCGTGTCCTACGACCGCAGCAAGATTATCGCCACCAAGGGTCTCAGCCAGATTCCCGTGAACCAGATAATTCTCTCCAACGGCGTGCTCCACCAGAACGCCGGCTGGGAATAGTGATATTTAACATCTTTTGCATAATAAAGCCATCATTTTCCGCGTTATAGTCGAGCCGGATGCACAGATTCCCGGCTCGGCCATGACCGGACCCTTGGCCGACGACAATGCAGAAAAACACAATCAATCATTACTCCTCTAAATCAAAAACACAACAATGACTAAAGCTTTCAAATATCTGAGCTACCTGCTCGTGGGCGCCGCTTGTGCCACCGCGACATGGTCGTGCACAGATGAAAACTACACCATGCCTGAACCCAACATTACTCCCGAGGAGCTGGTGGAAGGCGTGGCATTCACGGTGGAGCACGATGCTCAGAACCCCAACATCATCCACCTCAAGAGCCTCATGCCCGCGCAGTATCAGATCGCGTGGGTGACGCCCCAGGGCCGCAAGACCGGCGCCGAGGCCACTCTGTCAATTCCCTTCGACGGCGACTACGAAGTGCAGATGGGTGTCGACACCCGCGGCGGCTACGTGTGGAGCAATCCCTACACCTTCACCATCGACGACTTCTGCGCCGACTTCGTTGAGCACTTCCTGTGGAAGCGCATCAGCGGTGGCGTGGGCAACAGCAAGACCTGGCAGCTCGACCTGGGCATGCTCGACGACGGCTCTTTCAAGGTTACGAAATGGAAAGGTCCCCACTACTTCTTCACCAACAACTACACCTGGGACAACCTGCACGCCGCCAACGAGAATGAGAACGTGTACAACAACTACATGGACAATCCCGACTGGTCGGACGCCGATGCAATCACGCCCAACGACGCCTGGAAATGGTTTGCCGATTATCCCAGCAACACTTGGATGATAAAGGAGGGAACCACGGACCTTAACTTCGGCTACATCACCTTCGACCTTATCAACGGCGCAAACGTGACCATCACCGACCACGACGGCAACGTAGTGGGCAAGGGCACCTACATGCTCGACACCGAGGCCCACACCATCCAGTTCTCCGACGTTTATCCCCTCGAGGCCACCGACACCCGCACCCACGAGCGCTTCCTGCAGCTGCTCTATCTCTCGGACGACGCCATGCAGCTGATGGCTCCCGCCGAGGGCGTATCGCTCAACTACGTGACCAAGGAATACTTCGAGAACTACACCGAGCCCGTTCCCACGGTAATTAAGCTCCCTGCCGGCTGGTACGACACCTTCGCCAACCAGCTGAAATATTGCACCTGGAAGCTTGACTCCGAGGTACCCTTCGACTGGTACAACCTGGGTGGAGAAGCCCTGAACGACTACAAGAGCAGCAGCGACTATCCCGACCAGTTCAAGCCCGTAAGCACTACTGTTGACGAATATGGCCTTAACCTGTGCAGCCCCGAACCCGGCCAGTACACCGCCACCCTGCCTGAAGGCGAGCTCACCGGCAACGTTACCGTCAGCGCAGAAGGCACTGTGTCCTTCAACAATGGCCTCGGCAATCTGCCCCTGGGCGGTTCCATCGTTAAGCTCGAAGGCAACGATCTCACTGTAATCGCCGTTACTTTCGACGACATGAAGCGCGTAGAGACCATCGTGCTCGGCCTGCCCGAAAAGGACGTGAACGGCACAGTTTACCAGTATCTCGGCTACAAGTTCGTTGCTGAATTCGGCGGAGGCGAAAAGAAGGAGACCTACAAGGCCGTCTTCAGCTGGAACGACACCGGCTCCTGGAATCAAATCGACAGCGATCCTATATTTGTAGAGGACGGTGGCACCTACACCATCAAGCTTGATGCTCCCTACTCGGCCGGTCTGGGCGATCCCTGCCTGTGGCTCGACGTGAACAAGATCATGAAGAAGCATGAAGACTGCGACGTTGTGATCCTCGACATCAAGAAAGACGGCGTGAGCATGGCATTCGACGACAGCGCCATCTCCCGCACCCGCGCCTCCGACAAGGTAGAGGAAGACGGCTACACTGCCGCCCGCCGCTACATCTGCAACCCCTGGGGTCTTGCAAGCTGCTTCAGCGGCCTCGACGAGTTCCACGCCACCACCGGCTTTGAAGTGACCTTCACTGTTAAATTCTCCACGGGCAGCCCCTTCGTTCCTGCCAAGGAATAACAGCCGCAAACCAGGCCTCCCCGGGTGCTACCGGGCGCGCGGGGAGGCTAAAATAATAACAATCGAATCACATTCCATCGAAAACAGATATGAACACTAAGATATTGGCTTGCCTGCTGTCGCTCTCCCTGGGCGCATCGTACGCACTCACCTCGTGCAGCGATGTAGACGATCCCGTGGTGAACACAGCCGCAATCCTCAAGGAAGTAACCACCGGCGGTGCCGAAGTCACCGCCACGTCGGCTACCGTGACGGGCACCGTCAAGGGCCTGGCCGGCCAGTCGTCCCAGGCCTACACCGTGGGCGTGGTGTACAGCACCAGCGAAGACCCCATCGCCGGCGGCAGCCGCGCAGCCGGCACGCTGGCCGAAGACGGCACCGTGACCACCACCATCCAGGGCCTCTCCGACAACGTGACCTACTACTACGCCACCTTCGTGACCCTGCAGGGCACCGTGTCGCAGTACGGCGAAGTTAAGAGCTTCATCACCACCGACGCCGCCATCGCCACCGCCGATGCCGCATCCGTGAAGGCCACCTCGGCCATCCTGGGCGGCACCGTCAACGGCATGGGCAGCGAAGTGGCCGCCGGCCTGGTGCGCGGCTTCGTTGTGGCTCCCGCCGCTGTAGACCTCGCAGCCGGCGTGAAGCTGCCCGTTGAGAGCGGGGACAACGCCATGAGCCTCGAGCTCACCGGCCTCGTGCCCAACACCGCCTACCACTACGCAGCCTACATGACCGTGAACGGCGCCGACGTGCTCGCCGAGGCCAAGCCCATCGTCACCCCCGTGGGCGTGAACGCCAAGGAAGAGAGCCTCGACTTCTACGTGGACATGGGCACCCGCCTCGAGTGGTGCCGCGTGAACGTGGGCGCAGCCTCCGAGAATGAAGCTGGCACCCTCCTGGGCTACGGCGACATCACCGGCCTGAACTACTCCACCAACGTGGCCGACTATGCCACGGGCAACATCACCGGCACCGCTGCCGACGTGGCCGCCGCAGCCGGCATGGGCATGGTGCCCACCGCAGCCGACTGGGCCGACCTGATGGCCGTTTCGACCGTTACGGCCGTTGAAGGCGGCGTGAAAGTGACCTCCAACGTGACCGGCAACAGCATCTTCCTGCCCGCCGCCGGCAAGCGCGAAGGCACCGAGCTGAGCAGCACCGACCTGGCCATGTACTGGACCGGCAACGCCTGCGCCACCGCAGCCGACTACGCCACCCTGGCCACCATCGGCACCGACGGCATGGCCACCTCCAACGCCCTGCGCTACACCGGCGCCCTGGTGCGTCCCGTGCGCAAGCCCTACGTGAACGTGATCGAAGTCGACGCCTCGATGGTAGCCGTGGGCGACCTCGAGGACAACGGCCGCATCCGCATCGAGCTCTACAACGAGTACGGCAGCACCAGCGGCAAGCCCGGCTTTGACCTCGCAGCCATCTCCTTCGAGAAGCAGATGGTGGTAGACTTCACCCTGGGCGGCGTCACCGGCAACCTCAAGGCAGGAGCCGCAGGCAGCTACCGTGCAGGTCTCGAGTATGCCGACACAAGCTGGGATCCCAGCTACTGGAGCGGCTTCGACGGCAACTCGCAGGATTGCCTCGTGACCGGCGACGGCAACTACCGCGTGTGCATGAACACCTGGGCTCTCACCGAGGGCGCCGTAGTGTTCTGCGTAGACATCAACGGTCTGGGCGCCGACCTCGAGGACATCTCCCTCGTGACGGTGGACAACATCAAAATCTCGCTCGACCCGAACCAGCCCATGTATGCCGACGTCGACACCTCCGTAGCCAACCCCTGGGTGGGCAACAAGGAAGACAACGGCACCGACATCCGTTTTGAGTTCTACAACGAGTACGGTCCCAGCAACCCCGGCACCGGCGACCCCTTCGCTACAGTAGTATTCGGCCAGGGCACCACCGTGGCCAGCCTCCACTTCGAGGGCATCGACGGCAACCTCAAGGCAGGTGCCGCAGGCAGCTACACCGGCGCTATGAGCCTGGCATGTGCAGGCTGGTGGCCCAGCTGGTGGGGCGGCGGCGCAAGCGACGTGGTTGTGAGCGGCGACGGCGACTACAGCTTCCCCGCCTATCTCGAAGCCAACGGCCAGGGCGCCGTGGTGTGGTGCGTGGACATCAAGGACCTCTACAAGGACCTGGTTGATCCCGCCCTGCTCAAGGTCACCGTCAACAGCGTGACCACTCCCGTACACGCCGAATAATCCCCCACAGAACACCAATCTTCTGAACCTTATACCGAAAAAAGCCCGGTTTGAATCAAAACCGGGCTTTTTTTAACCGGCCCCGCGGCCCCGCCTGCCGCCGGGCACAAAAGACACCTAAAACACTGACGCGAATATGAAACTTACAAAACTGCTGCTCGCCGGCCTGATGGCCCTGGGCATCATGGCCTGCAGCGACAAGAAGGACGAGCCGGAACCCACCTGGGGCAACGGCATCACCGTGAAGAGCGAGGTGGCTCTGGCTGGCACCACGGCCCAGACGCTCAACATCAAGGCGTCGGCCACCCCCACCCTGGCTACCGACGCCTCGTGGCTCCACATAGGCGCCGTGCAGAGCCAGAGCGCCGGCATCTATTCCGCCCAGCTCCAGGCCGACATGAACCCCACGGGCGACGCCCGCACCGCCACCGTAAGCATCTCCGCCGGCAATGACAAGGCCAGCGTGAAGGTGACGCAGATGGCCGGCGACGCCGTGCAGATAAGCGCCGTGGAGCCCTCCACCGTGCTCGACCCGCAGGGCGGCACCATCGTGATCAAATATCTGTCCACGGCCGAGCCGCAGCTCACGCTGCCGGCGTGGATCACCAAAGACTCCGGCCGAGCCACCACCGAAGGCTCCGTGACCCTCACCTACACCCGCAACGCCTGGGAAGCCCGCGAGGGTGAGATAGTGCTCTCCGTGGGCAAGAACGCCAGCGCCAGCGTCACCGTGACGCAGGAGCCCGCTCCCGTCGAGCTCATCACGGGCAAGACCGCCAAGGAACTGGCCGCCGCCATGTATGCCGGCATCAACATAGGCAACACCATGGAGTGCCCCGGCAAGGAAGGCGACTGGAGCATGCCCGTCAACCAGGAATACGTCTCGGCTCTCGCAGCCATGGGCTTCAACGCCGTGCGCATCCCCTGCGCCTGGGACAGCCACGCCACCGCCGGCGTGATAGACGAGGCCTGGCTCGACCGCGTGGACGAAGTGGTGGGCTGGGTGATAGGCAACGGCATGTTTGCCATCGTCAACATCCACTGGGACGGCGGCTGGCTCGAAAACAACCTTAAAAACGGTTGGGACGCCGCCATCGACAAGAAGCAGCACGACTACTGGACCCAGATTGCCGAAAAGCTCAACCACTACGACCAGCACCTGCTGCTCGCAGCCATGAACGAGCCGGACGGCACCAACCAGGCCGGCGTCGACGCCATCATGAAGTATCAGAAGACGATGCTCGACGCCGTGCGCGCCACCGGCGGCAACAACGCCGACCGCGTGCTGGTGATGCAGGTGCCCTGCACCAACATCGACGAGGGCTGCAAGGGCCTCTTCAGCATGCCGCAGGACGCCGTGGCCGACCGTCTCATGGTCGAAGCCCACTTCTACGACCCCTATCAGTTCAACATGATGCAGAACGACGAGTCGTGGGGCAAAGTGTGGTGGTACTGGGGCGAGGGCAACCTCGTGAGCGGCTCCGACCGCAACTCCACCCACACCGCCGCCGACATCCGCACCCAGATGCAGAAGATGAAGACCTACTACGTGGACAAGGGCTATCCCGCCATGATAGGCGAATACTGCGTGTGTGAAGACCGCTCGGCCATCTCCGGCGTGGACAAGGCCAAGCACCAGGCCAGTATGCGCGACTGGAACCTCGTGGTGACCCGCGAGGCCAAGAACGCCGGCTGCGTGCCCTTCTTCTGGGAGACCGGCGGCGACATCAACCGCCGCGACGGCTCCGTGCGCCGCTCCTACCAGCTCGAAGGCCTCTTCGCCGGCGCCGCCGAGGGCACCTACCCCTTCTAATCCCCCGCGCCCCCTCCTAAAAACCAGGCGCGCCCCATCCGGCGCGCCTGGTTTTTTTTATTCAATAAGCGGCAAGCACGGGATATCTGGGGGGCCACCGCACCGATGGACAGCGGCGTTTAGCCGCGTCAGCTCCGCGTGTTTAGCGGGGCGCCTGTTTCACGTAAACTCAACCATAACTGCGGCAAGCACGGCATAGCCGCGCTTGCAGGTCGGCGGCAGAGCCGCCACACGTACATAGCCACATGCAAGCACGGCAGAGCCGTGCGCAGCTTGTGGTATCTGCGTCCACATCTTTGAAAATGAGCCGCATAGCGGTTCAACATCCCCCCTCCGCAGACGCCCCGCTAAACCGCTCGCCGCTGCAAACTTCATATGCAGATTATAGCTGGATACCTGAGATTCAGGGAGTTGAACCGCTACGCGGCTCTACATCTGCAATTTATTCAACGACACCACAAGCTGCGCACGGCTCTGCCGCGCTTGCATGTGGCTATATCCGTGGCTGCGGCGCTGCCGCAGGGCTGCGCGCACGGCTCTGCCGTGCTTGCTTCCCTATTGTTCCGCTATGGGGATAGGCGGATTTTTGGCTCACGCCGTATTTCCGGTGCATAGGATAAAAAATAGACAACGATAAAGTGCTGTAGGGACGCTCCATGGAGCGTCCGGCGGCGACCGTGGCCATCTATGGTGCGCAAATCATTGGATATTAAAATGTTACCTTGTTGCCCTGCCGACGCTCCATGGAGCGTCCCTTCAGGATTACGCGTTTGATAATAGTAGTTGTTACATAGTTGCTCCTATGCACCGGAAGAAAGGCTTGTGCCGGATTATTCGGGCGGTGGGTTGCATGCTAAAGAATAAGGTGCTATCTTTGCAGGAGAAAACCACGCAATGCCATGACTGAGAAAGAGAAGATGCTCGCGGGCATGATTTACGATGCCAACAACGACCCGGCCCTGATTGAGGAACGTATGCGCTGCAAGGAGCTGTGCCGCGACTACAACAGCCTGCCGCCGCGCGACATGGAGGGCCGCGACCGCCTGCTGCGCGCCATGCTGGGCAGCACGGGCCGGGGCCTGCTGGTGGAGCAGCCTTTCTACTGCGACTACGGCTACAACATTGCCGTGGGCGACAATTTCTACGCCAATTTCAACCTGGTGATTCTCGACGAGGCGCCCGTGACCTTCGGCAGCAACGTGTTCGTGGCGCCGAACTGCGGCTTCTACACCGCCGGCCACCCGCTGGATGCCACGGAGCGCAACCGGGGGCTGGAATATGCACGGCCCATCAGCGTGGGCAGCAATGTGTGGATAGGCGCCGGGGTGTCGGTGCTACCGGGCGTGAGCATCGGCGACAACTGCGTGATAGGCGCCGGCAGCGTGGTGAACCGCGACATCCCCGCCGGCACCATGGCCGCTGGCAATCCCTGCCGCGTGATCAGGAAAATCGAAAAACAACCTTAGAGATATGAGAAACATTCTGCTTGCGGCGCTCCTTGCGCTGCTGTGCATGCCAGCCGGCGCACAGACCCTCGAAAAAATGAACTGGTTCAACGAGCCCGCCTCGTGGAGCATCTCGGGCGACTGCCTGACGATGGACGTGACGCCCAAGAGCGACTACTGGCGCATTTCGCACTACGGATTCACGGTGGACGACGCGCCGTTCTACTATGCCGAATACGGCGGCGAGTTCGAAGCCAAGGTGAAAATCACGGGCGACTACAAGGTGCGCTTCGACCAGGCCGGCATGATGATACGCATCGACCACGAGAACTATATCAAGACGGGCATCGAATATGTCGACGGCAAGTACAACCTGAGCACCGTGGTGACCCACACCACCAGCGACTGGAGCGTGATAGCCCTCGACCGCCCCGTGGAGGCCATCTGGATCAAGGCCGTGCGCCGGCTCGACGCCATCGAGATTTTCTACTCGTTCGACGACAAGGAGTACCACATGATGCGCAACGCCTGGATGGAGGCCCGCCGGCCGGTGCGCATAGGCATGTTTGCCGCCTGCCCTGACGGCGACGGCTTCAAGGCCACGTTCTCCGACTTCAAGGTGACGCAGCTGCCCGACAAGGTGCGCACCCAGTGGCTCAAGGACAACGCCGAATAACCCCCCCTACCTCACACACCGCCATGAAAAAACTCGCCATCTGGGCCCTGGCCCTCTGCGCGGCCGCCGCAGCAACGGCCGGCAGCTACCGCAACCCGGTGATTCCGGGCTTCTACCCCGACCCGAGCGTGTGCCGCGTCGACTCGGATTTCTATCTCGTGAACAGCTCGTTTCAGTTCTTCCCGGGCGTGCCGGTGTGGCACAGCCGCGACCTCGTGAACTGGGAGCAGATAGGCAACGTGCTCGACCGCCCGTCGCAGCTGCCGCTGGGGCAGGCCAGCGCCTGGCTGGGCATCTATGCGCCCACAATCCGCTACAACGACGGCACGTTCTACATGATCACCACCAACGTGGGACCGCAGGCCTCGGGCAGCGGCAATTTCATGGTCACGGCCACGAACCCGGCCGGGCCGTGGTCGGAACCCATCGCGCTGGAGCAGGGCGGCATCGACCCCTCGCTCTACTTCGAAGACGGCCGCGCCTACATGACGAGCAACCCGGACAACACCATATTTCTGTGTGAGATAGACCCTGCCACGGGCAAGCAGCTCACGCCCTCGCGCGCCATCTGGCAGGGCACGGGCGGCCGCTATCCCGAGGCGCCCCACATCTACAAGAAAGACGGCTGGTACTACCTGCTCATAGCCGAAGGCGGCACCGAGCTGGGCCACGGCGCGACGATAGCCCGCAGCCGCGACATCTACGGGCCCTACACGCCGGCGCCCCACAACCCCGTGCTGTCCAACTTCCGAATGGCGGCGCAGGGCAGCAAGATACAGGGCGTGGGCCACGCCGACCTGGTGGACGCCCCCGACGGCTCGTGGTGGATAGTGGCCCTGGGCTACCGCACCATGGGCAACGGCTGCCACACCCTGGGCCGCGAGACCATGCTGGCGCCCGTGCGCTGGGACGAAGGCGCCTGGCCCGTGGTGAACGCCGACGGCACCCTCGACACCCTCATGACCACGCCCGCCATGCTGCCCGCGGCGCCCGTGGAGAAACCCGCCGCGCGCACCGACTTCACCAAGACGCGCACCCCGGGACACCACTGGGTGTATCTGCGCAACCCCCGCATGGAAAACTACACGCTCGACCGCCGCGGCCTCAAGCTCAAGGGCACGGCCGTGACGCTCGACGACGGCGACAGCCCCACCTGGACCGGCGTGCGCCAGACCGAGCACGACTTCGCGGCCTCCACCACCATGAGCCTCGACCGCCACGCGCCGGCCGGCTCGGAAGCCGGCATCACGGTGTACATGGACGGCGGCAGCCACTACGACCTGGCCGTGCGCAGCCTGGGCGACGGCCGCCAGGAGGCCGTGTGCACGCTGCGGCTGCAGGCCGTGACCCACAGCTTCGAGCCCATAGCCCTGCGCGCCGGAGAGCGCGTGGTGCTCAGGGTGGAAGGCGAGCCGGACATGTACAGCTTCAGCATCAGCACCGACGGCGGCCGCAGCTTCATCCCCGCCGGGCGCGCCAACGCCCGCTATCTCTCCACCGAGACCGCCGGCGGCTTCACCGGCATGACCATAGGCCTCTTCGCCGTGGGCGAAGGCGCCGAAGCCACATTCACCGATTTCACCTACACCACGCTATGAGAAACCTTGCCTTCCTCTGCGCCATGGCGCTCGCGCTGGGCTGCGCCGCCCGAGACTACAGCGTGGCCTCGCCGGACGGCAGCCTGCGCGCCACCGTGGCCGCGACGCCCGCAGGCCTGAGCTGGAGCGTGACGCTCGACGGCGACACCGTGCTGCGCCCCTCGGCTATCGCCCTCACGACCACGGCAGGAACGCCCGCCGGCGCCGGCACAAAAGTGGCCTCGGCAAGCCGCCGCAGCGTCGACAGCTCCTTCCCCACGCCGCTCTACCGCAAGCAGGCCGTGGCCGACCGCTACAACGAGCTCACCCTGCGGCTGCGCGGCGGCTGCGCCCTGCAGCTGCGGGCCTACGACGATGCCGCGGCCTACCGCCTGCTGCTCGACATGCCGGGCGCCGACTCCGTAGATATTGTCTCCGAGACGGCCGAGTTCCGCTTCGGCGGCGAGCGGCGCGCGTGGCTGCCGCTGGTCAACGACCTGCGCGACCCGGCCTACCCCTATGCCTTCTCCTTCGAGAGCTACTACGACGAGATGCCCCTGGCGCAGATGCCGCCTGACACCCTGTCGTGCACGCCGCTGCTCGTGGAGCTCGACGGCGGCCGCAAGGCCCTGGTGATGGAGGGCGCCCTCGACCGCTATCCGGGCATGTTCCTGCGCCGCACGCCTGCCGGCGACGGCCTGGCCGCCGTGCACGCCCCGCGCCCCGCCGCCTCGCGCGTGGGCGGGTTCAACCGCCTCAACCTCATCCCCACGGCCGCCGAGCCCTTCACGGCCCGCGTGCCCGCAAGCTTCGCGCTGCCCTGGCGCGCAGTGGCCGTGAGCCGCACCGATGCCGGGCTGGCCGAGCTCGACCTGGCCATGCGCCTGGCCGAGCCCTCGCGCGTGGCCGACACCTCGTGGATAGTGCCCGGAAAAGTGGCCTGGGACTGGTGGAACGACTGGGGCATAACCGGCGTCGACTTCGAGGCCGGCATCAACACCGCCACCTATAAGCACTACATCGACTTCGCCGCCCGCAAGGGGCTGCAATACGTGATTCTCGACGAAGGCTGGGCCCGCGACAACGGCAGCCTCGACGAAATCAACCCCGACGTGGACCTGCCCGCCATCATAGCCCACGCCCGCGAGCGCGGCATAGGCATCATTCTCTGGGCCACATGGCGCCAGCTCAAGGACGACTACCCGGCCCTGATGCGCCGCTTCGCCGAAATGGGCGTGCGCGGCCTCAAGGTCGACTTCTTCGACCGCGACGACCAGGAAGTAGTGGCCTCCGTGGCCGCAATGGCCCAGGCCGCCGCCGAAAACCGGCTGCTGCTCGACCTGCACGGCTTCCGCCCCGTGGGGCTGCAGCGCACCTGGCCCAACATCGTGAACTACGAGGGCGTCAAGGGCCTCGAAAACTACAAGTGGGGCAACTTCGGGCCCGGTGGCACCGACCAGCTGCGCTACGACGTGGCCATCCCCTTCATCCGCCAGGTAGCCGGCCCCCTCGACTACACCCCCGGAGCCATGACCAACTCCACCCGCGCCTCCTACCGCCCCAGCAACGACGCCCCCATGAGCGTGGGCACCCGCGCCCACCAGGCAGCCATGTATGTGGTCTACGACGGCGCCCTGCAGATGCTGGCCGACTCCCCCACGGCCTACGACCGCGAGCCGGCCTTCACCGACTTCATCGCCTCCATCCCCACCGTGTGGGACGAAACCCGCGTGCTCGACGGCCGCGTGGGCCAGTACGTGGTCATGGCCCGCCGCGCCGGCAGCGTGTGGTACGTAGGCGTCATGGGCAACGACGAGCCCCGCACCGTCAGCATCGACACCTCCATGCTCCCCGCCTGCACCGCCACCGTGCTGCGCGACGGCCCCAACGCCGCCAAGCACCCCGGGGACTACACCGTGGCCTCCACCGCCGTGGTTCCCGGCACCCCCCTGGAGCTCCGCCTCGCCCCCGGCGGCGGCGCCGTCCTCCGCCTCAACCCCTGACAGCCCACCGCGCCCCGTCAAAATGATGGCAAGAGGGCGCGCAGTTAATGCCCGGCAAAGAAAAAACGCGCAGGATAGCGCGTTCCGAGACATAGCCGTGGGGTAAGCGTAGCGCACCCCGCGGGAAAGCCGCCCCCCTCTCCCACCCGATTGTCGCGCTGCCCGCAGCGCGACAATCGGGAATCAGGCTCGCATGACCCCGCTCGGGCTATGCCCTCGTGGATCGCTCGCCGGATAGAAAATTTGGGTATTTTGGACCGCGGGATGCGCTGCTCTTACCCCGCGGAAATCGCTCGGGACGCGCTCGCCGGCGCGTCTCTGCTGCGGCCACCCGGTTAAGGCTTGCGTGCGAGGCACGCACGTTAGAGGGCCGCAGCGGCGTTAGCCGCGTCAGCTCCGCGTGGCGTCTCCAGCATATAAGCCCATCAAAAAAGGGCAGCAAGCGCGGCGTGGCCGTGCGCGCAGTCCTGCGGCAGCGCCGCAGCCACGCATATAGCCACAAGTAAGCGCGGCAGAGCCGTGCGCAGCTTGTGGTGCCGCGCCGTCCCTCCCTTGATAATGAGCCGTGTAGCGGTTCAACAACCCATGCAGCAGACGTAGAATGCGCGTACCACCCAAAATAATCACGAAAATATTTCCATATATGGAAATAATATTATATCTTTGCAACCGAAAATATTAGAATATTTTTATCACAATATATAATAATTTATATGAAAAAAGAAGTTTTATATTCCGAGGAAGTAAACAACTTCCTAATGAGCTTGGCAGAGAAGCCAAGAACCAAAATTCTTTACAATATCAGTCTTGTCGCACATGGGGTGGTCGACTCCAATTTGTTTAAAAAACTTGGCGACACCGGGATATGGGAATTCAGAACCTTATATGCCGGGATATGGTACAGAATTCTGGCCTTCTGGGACACGGAAACAGGGGCCTTGATTGTTACTACGCATGGTTTTTGTAAGAAAACCAATAAAACTCCGGCAAAGGAAATCAAGAGAGCCATTGCCATTCAAAAAGAGTATTTCGCTCAGAAACACCATAAATCTTAAGGCTATGGAAGCAATGAGCGGGATGGACATAAGGGGCAAGCCATAAACTTGCCCATAGACACATTTGTTTTATAATTTGAAAGGAGAACTCTATATGAAATTCTATACCCACGATGAAATGCTTGAAAAGCACATCGGACCAAAAGGCAGTAAGGCACGCGAAAACTTCGATGCAGAGGTGGAAGCGACCCTGATCGGGGCATCAATAAAAGAAGCCCGAAAGGCGAGCAATCTCACCCAGAAGCAGCTGGGAGAACGCGTGGGCGTGCAGCCTGCCCAAATATCAAAAATCGAGAGCGGACGCAACCTCACCATCTCCACCATCGTGAAAGTGCTTCGCGCCTTGAATCTCACGGCCGAATTTTCGCTGAACGGCATCGATGCCGAGCCGGTGACCCTCGGAGCGCCCCACGCATAATCCCACCCAGCAATATAGCCAAGGCATGAGCAGTAAATGTTCGTGCCTATTTTTTTGAGCTGCATGAGACCCGGAAGCCGGATAGAAAATTTGGGTATTTTGGACCGCAGGGTGCGCTGCGCTTAACCCGCGCTATCGCTCGGGACGCGCTCGCCGGTGCGTCTCCGCCGCGGCCACCCTGTTACGGCTCGCACGCGAGCCGCGCACGTTAGAGGGCCGCGGCGGCCTTAGCCGCTTCAGCTCCGCGCTTAGCGGGGATGCATGCTTGCCATGCATCTACCTCTCGGGCCGGTGCTTGCGGGGGCAGCTTGGGAATGAGTTCTATGAGGGGCGGGCGGGGGTGTCGTCGTTGGCAAACACTGTGGTTTTCAGTTTCTGATAGAGGAACGACAGGCTCAGAAGCACGATGCCGAGGAGGATGAAAACGCAGATACGGCCGGCTATGGGAAGGCGCCACAGGTCGTAGGCGATAAGCTTTACAAGCAGCACGCCGAAAATGCCCAGGCTGGTCATGCGCAACACCACTCGGCGATAGTGCAGTCCCAGGGCCATGGCAGCCGCTCCCGATATAATCAACGCCACGGAAAACGCAGCGCTGTAATATGCGCTAAGGGCGCTGGTGTATACGGCTGCCTCAAGCAAGTCAATAATATATACGGTGCTGATTATCGCATAGTAGAGCAGCGCCTTATTCTGTCGCCGGGGGTGCAGTTTCGACAGTTTCTTGTGCGTGAATGCCACAATGGCCCACCCCAGGGCTGCGAAGCCTGTCCAGGCCACTATCTGTGAAGCGACATCGCGAGACTCTGCGGAGAGGATAAATATCGTGAACCACAGCACGCCCAGCAGGGGCATAAAACCGGAGGTGTAGAGACCCGGACGCCACGTAAATGCCACGGCGCACATCACTATCATGCCGGCGGCATAGTACCACACAAACGAACTCACGGCAGGGAGCAGCAAGTCCCCCGCACAGGCTATCCCGAGCGCGAGAATAGCACAGCCGGCATTGAGCACGACGCCCTGACAGGCAGCCACGCAGCGGCCTATCGTTTTTAAGAAATAGCCGTAGTATCGCCACATGTACCAGGCTATGGCAATATAGCAAGCTCCACTGATAAGATAGGTTATGAAATATGAATCCTTATTGCTTGAAAATATCAGCGAAATGATAAAGACCATCCAATCAAAGGACGTAGCAATCATCGCCGCTACGAGATACCCTTCTATCCGATACCTGACGCTTGCAGCCACCAGCAGCAGCGCATAAACGGCCAAGAGGGCGCCCATCAGCCTGCCATCTGTAAATTGCACGGGTATGAACAGCCCGAATCCTATAACGGCTATCCATAACAACACATTGGCCACAAAATCGCTGCGGTCGCGATAATACTTCCGGCACAGCCACGCATTCAGAAATCCTATATACAGCGGAACAATGCCGCGCACGTGCTTGAGCGCCGGCTCGGAAGACATCGCGTCGACGCCCACTATGAAATATACTATCTGATTGAGCACCACCTCAATCAAAAGAAATATAAACAGCTCGTTGTTTTGCTCGAAGCGCCTGAGCACAGTCGCTATGGGCAGCGAGAACAGCGAATAGTAAAGCGTGGCGAAGGCCGCGACCACTACACTCTGTTCTGTAGCCACGCGGTTAAATTGGGTGGCTATCACCACGATAGCCCATGTTGACAGCATACCCAATGCCGGCAGAATCCACCAATTGCGCCTGAAAGATATGAAGCACACAGCCCCCGACAGCAATGCAGTGTAGACAAACAATATCAATAAACTGCCGTTCGGGCCGGCGGATAAAAACGGAGCAATATAGCCACCGAGCACTGCCGTGACAGCCAGCTCGCGGCGGTCGTAGCGCAGCGCTATCCATGTGAGCATAGCCACCAGAGACACCAGGCTGGCAAGGGCTGCGGGAGCGCCGAAGAGCTCGTAGAAATTGTAGGCCACCGCTATAGAGACAAAACACACGGCGAAGCCCGCACCGGCCAGCACCGACGAAAAATTCCGGTACGCATCCCTCAGGCGATAGGCCACGCCCCAAAGGCCGAAACCCACACACAGCCCCAGTGCAGTGCGCGCTACCTCGTTAATCCAGTTCTTATCTATGGCGAATTTAACGAAAAATCCAATTCCTATTACCAATGCCAGAGCTCCGAGTTTGCTCATGAGATTTTCTCCCACGAGTTTTTCAAACCGGCGCGAACGCGAGCCCGAAGTCTTTTTCTCCGGAGCCGGGACCATCTCAACAGGTTGCGCAGGCTCGCTCTCGGGCGCTTCCGGTTCATCCTCTATCGGCTGATATTCCGGGACTACAGGCTCAATCGGCGGTTGCTCCACGCCGGTGGGCTGCACGCCGGGCGACTCGGACTCTTCCTCTTTCTTCTTCAGCTGCCCAGCCAAGTGGTACAGCTGCTTCTCAAGGGACTCAAGTTTGAGATAGCACATTAGCGAGAACGCAAATATCACGGCTAAGAGAATCAGAAATAACTTTTCCATAATTCGGCAATATAGTGTTTATTCCGCGGCCATAAAGTTACACATTCACTATGATACATAAAACAATGTGCCGATATTTATAATCTATTAACATATTCCGCTCACTCAGTAACTATTCAGCAATATGCTAAGCACCGTAAGAAGAAACTCGCGCAGAGTATCCCGATAGGGCGTTGCCCTAAATCATAAAGGGGAGAGAACGGGAAGTAAGGGCGGGAGGGCCGAGTTATCCCGCGGCGCACCATATTATTTTGACGGAAAACCGGGCGGTATAGCTAAAAAGTATCCACCTCTGCATGGCCAGCGGCGTTAGTCGCGTCAGCGCCGCGTTTAGCGGTGCGCCGGAGTTAGCCTGCGGCAAGCTCGGCGTTTAGCTGAGCGCAGCCGTAGGTTTGTCGCACCGCCCCACCATCACGAGCTCCGCGTTTAGCGGGGCGTCTCAGCGCCATCTGTTGAACCCTTGATTCTGAAGACACCCCGCTACGCGGAGTTTTTTGTTAGGGGGGCGGGCATGAACCTATGGCTGCGCGCCACTAAACGCGGCACTTGCCATAGGCTAACTTTGGCACCCCGCTACGCGGAGTTTTCGCTACGCGGGGGCTGCGCATGTGGCTTCAGTACCATATTTGTTCTATAGTAGGCGCAGAGAATTATATAAAGAGCTGAAAAATAGGGGCTAAAGAGCGTCGGAGACGCTACATTCCTTAACCTCAGGTCGAGCGAGGCGCCGACGACCCGCTGCTCGCCGCCACCGCGCACGCCCTGAAGCAATGGAATGAAATACCCCGCATCTTCGCCTCCGCAACCTACAACCTGGACAACAACCAGGTCGAGCGAATCAACCGCTACATATCCCTGACGCGCCGCCGCCTTACCATCGGATCACATACCGGAGCCGAGGCCGCAGCCCTATACCACTCCCTGGCCATAACCTGTCGCCGTAACGGAATAAACGTCTTTGAATACTTCAGCGACATCATAGACAGATGCGCCGCATGGCCACCAAACACACCCATAGAAAAATACCGCGAACTTCTTCCCGACCGCTGGAAGCCAGCCCAAAAATAGCCGCCCAAAACCTGGACGGCTATCTTTTGACCCACACCTGCAACCGCGGACGGTTGTACGCGAGGCGAGGCCTGAGGGACCACCCCAAAAGGCGCAGGCGCTTCGGAGATGCGCTGTTTTCTCACAAAGATTTGTGTAATGACATCGCGTCTCCGATGCGGCTTTTAATCTGAGTTCCAAATTAATACATAAATACTCTGCGCGATTTTTCCCTTATGCAAAGCTATCGCTCGGGGCGCGCTCGCCGGTGCGGCTTGTTTCTTACCATGATGGAGACAATCGGGCGGGTTTTGTGGGCTCATGCCGTATTTCCGGTGCAATAAGATAAAAAAATAGACAACGATAAAGTCTTGTAGGGACGCTCCATGGAGCGTCCGGCGGCCAGCGCAGCTAACCATGGCGCGCAAATTGTTGGATATTAAAAAGTTACCCTGTTGCCCTGCCGGACGCTCCATGGAGCGTCCCTACGGGATTACGCGTTTGATAATAGTAATTGTTACATTGTTGCTCCTATGCACCGGTAGAAAGGCTTGTGCCGTTTTGTGGAAGTTTTTTGGGTGAGGGGGTGGGATATGTGGCGTTTTTTTGTTAAGTTTGCAGTCGCATTGATTGCCATGCCCCGGTAGTTCAACGGATAGAATAGAAGTTTCCTAAACTTTTGATAGCAGTTCGATTCTGCTCCGGGGTACAAATACAACACCCAACGCAATGACTCTTAAAGATATAGCAGCAAGCGCCCGCAACTCGCAAGTGTGGGGCTTTTTTGTTTCGCTGGCCGTGATGGCCGTGATTTCCGTGGCGTTTTTCTATCCGGACAATGTGGACGGCGGCAGTCTGCGGCAGGCCGATATGCAGCAGGGCCTGGCCAACGGCCACGAGACGCAGGTCTACGAGGAGGCCACGGGCGAGAAACCGCTGTGGACCAACTCGCTGTTCGGCGGCATGCCCACGTTCCAGATTTCGCCCAGCTATCCGTCGAACGCCCTCTTCGAGTGGCTCAACGACGTGTACGGCCTGTGGCTGCCGGAGCCCAGCAACCTGCTGTTCATGATGATGCTGGGCATGCTCATCCTGCTGTACGTGATGGGTATGCGCTGGTATGTGGCCTTGCTGGGTGCCATAGCCTGGGGCCTGTCGAGCTATTTCGTGATCATCATAGGCGCAGGCCATATATGGAAGTTCATGGCGCTGAGCTATGTGCCGCCCACGATAGGCGGCCTGCTGCTGTGCTACCGCGGGCGCTACGTGGCCGGCGCGGCCATGCTGGCGCTCTTCGCCATGCTGCAGCTGGCGGCCAACCATCCGCAGATGAGCTACTATTTCTTCTTCGTGATGGTGGCTGTGGCCCTGGCGGCGCTCTACACGGCGTGGCGCGAGGGCAAGCTGCGGCGCTGGTGCGCGGCCACGGCCGTGGTGCTGGGCGCCGGGCTGCTGGCCTTGGGAGCCAATGCGCCGAGCCTCTACAACACCTATGAATACTCCAAGGAAACCAAGCGCAGCCAGAGCGAGCTCACGCCGCTGCACGCCGACGAACCCGAGGCCGACGCCCCCCGCCCCACCGGCGGCATGCCCTACGACCAGATAGTGGGCTGGAGCTACGGCGGCGCCGAGAGCTTCTCGCTGCTGGTGCCTAACATCAAGGGAGGCGCCACGGCGCGCCCCGAGGGCGGCCGCATGGTCTACACCGGCCTCGACCGGCTTCCCGACGCCGCCCGCTATCAGTCGCAGCCGCTGGGGCAGCTGCTGAGCTATCTGCCGCAGTATTTCAACGACTCGGAGGGCACGAACGGCCCGGTATATGTGGGCGCCATCGTGTGCGCCCTGTTCCTGCTGGGGTGCATCGTGGTGCGCGGCGCCCTGAAGTGGGCGTTGCTTGCGGCCACCGTGCTGTCGCTGCTGCTGGCCCTGGGCCGCAACTGCAGCTGGCTCACCGATTTCATGATCTACCACTTCCCGCTCTACAATAAATTCCGCGCCGTGGAGAGCATCCTTGTGGTGGCCGAGTTCGCCATGCCCGTGCTGGGCGTGATGGGCGTCACGCGGCTGCTGAACGCGTCGCCCGACGAGCGCAAGGCCATGATGCGCCCCCTGGGCATAGCCTTCGGGGTGCCCCTGGTGCTGTGCTTAGCGGCCCTGCTCGCGCCGGGAATCTTCGGCTCGGCCATCACCGAGCAAGACCAGGCCACGTCGCAGGCCATCCAGCAGCAGATAGTGCAGATGGGGCAGCAATACGGCGCCTCGCCGGCCGAAATACAGGAGTCGGCCTACAACTTCTCGCTGTCGAACCCCGCCGTGGCCGAAGCCGTCGAGAGCCTGCGCTACGGCCTGGTGCGCGACGACGCCATGCGCTCCGCCATATTCCTGCTCATAGGTTTCGCGTTGCTGGCTCTGATGCTGCGCGGCCGCCTGAAGCGCCCCACGGCCGTGCTGCTGCTTGCAGCCTCCGTGCTCGTCGACCTCTACGGCGCCGACAAGCGCTACGTGAGCCACAGCAGTTTCTGCACCCCTGAAGTGGCCGCCACCGACCCCTTCGAGCCCGACGCCATAGACCGCGCCATCCTTCAGGACACCGACCCGGCCTACCGCGTGATGGACATCCCCGGCTTCAACAGCCCGCAGCGCAGCTACCACCACCACATGGTGGGAGGCTACCACGCCGCCAAGCTCAACCGCTTTGAAGACCTGATACAGCGCCAGCTCAACCTGGTGATGCACTACGGCTACGACCCCGAGCTGCGCAGCGACAGCGTGCGCGGCCTCTACGAGGGCGACGAGCGCCGCGTGGCCGACGCCATAGCCGGAGCCTACGGCGTGCTCGACATGCTCAACGCCCGCTACATCATCACCGGCGACAAAGACGCACCCGTGGTGGTGAACACCTCGGCCATGGGCCCGGCATGGCTGGTGCAGGGCGTGGACTATGTGGACGGCGCCGACGCCGAGATGGCCGCGCTGGGACGCACCGACCTGCACACGCGGGCGGTGGCCGACCGGAGCTTCGCCGACGTGCTGGGCACCGAATGCCCCTCGCTCGCACCCGGCGACACCATCGAGCTCACATCCTACACCCCGAACCGCATAGCCTACCGCGCCACCACGGCCGCCGGCGGCACCGGCGTGTTCTCCGAGGTCTACTTCCCCTGGGGCTGGAAAGCCACCATCGACGGGCAGCCCGCCCCGCTGGCGCGCGTCAACTACCTGCTCCGCGCCATCCACCTGCCCGCCGGCACCCACGAGGTGGTGATGACCTTCGACCCCGACTCCATCCACACCACCGGCGCCGTGGCCTACGCCTGCGTGAGCCTCATCTACCTGCTCGTGCTGGCCGCCCTGTTCCTGGCCACGGTGCACCGCGAGACTCCCGCCGGGGAGACCAAGCGATGAGCCCCATTCCCCAGCCCGGCTGGTGGCGACGCCTGCGCCACAGCCGCGGTTTCGGCGTGCACTCGCCCTCGGCCTACCGCTTCATCCGCGAGGTGCTGTGCGAGCCCCTGCCTTTCTACGGCTACGAGCTGGCCGACGCCCACGCCGCCGCATGGCCCGGCGGAAGCACCGGCACGCGCCTGCTGCTGCGCCTGCTGGCGCGGTTCGACCCGCCGGCCGTGGCCCTGTGCCTGCCCGGGCGGCAGGCTGTTCCGGCGGCCGAAATAGTGCGTGCCACCTGCCCCCGCGCCGTCGTGGCCGAGGGCTGCGCCGAAACGCCTTTCTGGGTGGTGGGCGGTTGCTCCCGGGCCCAGGCCGAGACTGCCGCGCAGGCCGCCGCCGCGGGTGCCACCCTCTACCTGCCCGCCCCCACCGGCGAGGGCGACGCGCTGCTGCTGGAGACGATAGCCCGGCTGCCCTATGGCCACACTTTCGTGAACGGCGCCGGCGCCACCGTGTACGTGGGACTGCGCGGAGCGCCCCGCGAGCGTTTTGATGTGCGCTTCTGAGCTAATTTTCCGCCCTGTTTTTTCCGCTGCTATCAAAAATTATAGTTAATTTTGCAGCATGAAGCCGAACGAAACATTTGAAATGGTGGCCAAGACCTTCCAGGGCCTGGAAGAAGTGCTGGCCGAAGAACTGCGCGGCCTGGGAGCCGCCGATATAAACGCCGGACGCCGCATGGTGTCGTTCACCGGCGACCGCGAGCTGCTGTACCGTGCCAACTTCTGCTGCCGCACGGCCCTGCGCATTCTCAAACCATTCTTCAAGTTCACGGCCCGCGACGCCGACGAGCTCTACGAGAAAGCCAAGGCCTACGACTGGAGCTCCATCCTGTCGCTGAGCAAGACTTTCAGCATCGACACCGTGGCCTATAGCGACGAGTTTTCCCACTCGCGCTTCGTGACCTACCGCATCAAGGACGCCATCGTAGACTGGTTCAAGGACCGCTACGGCGAGGACAAGCGACCCGGAGTGCGCCTGCACGACGCCGACGTGATGATAAACGTGCACATCTCCGGCACCGACGTGACCCTGAGTCTCGACAGCAGCGGCGAGTCGCTGCACAAGCGCGGCTACCGCGTGGCGCAGACCGAGGCCCCCATCAACGAGGTGCTCGCCGCCGGCATCATCATGCTGAGCGGCTGGAACGGCCAGGCCCCGCTGGTCGACCCCATGTGCGGCTCCGGCACCTTCCTGTGCGAGGCCGCCCTGATAGCCGCCGGCATAGCCCCCGGCGTGTTCCGCAAGCGCTTCGCCTTCGAGGCGTGGCCCGACTTCGACGCCGAGCTTTTCGAGAAAATCTACAACGACGACAGCCACGAGCGCGCCGTGGAGGTGCCCATCGTGGGCGCCGACATCTCGCCCAAGGCCATCGACATCGCCCGCGCCAACCTCAAGAGCGCCGGCGTGGCCCGCTACGTGGAGCTGGCCGTGCGCCCCATAGCCAAGTGGACGGCCGGCGATGTGCCCGCCACCCCGGGCTATGTCGTGACAAATCCGCCTTACGGCGAGCGCATCTCCGCGCCCGACATGGACGCCCTCTACACCTCCATAGGCCGCACGCTCAAGCACGAGTTCTGCGGCTGGCAGGCCTGGATAATAGGCTACCGCGACGAGCACTTCCGCAACATAGGCCTCGCCGTGAGCCGCAAGATAGAGCTCTACAACGGCGCCCTCGACTGCGAGCTGCGCCAGTATGTGATATTCGACGGCGACAAGAAAAGCTTCCTCGCCGCCGGCGGCAAGTTCAAGAACGGCCCCGCGCGCAGCGAGCAGCACGCAGGCCGCCACAGCGCCGAGCCCCGCAAGAAGCCCTGGGCCGGAGCCGGCCGCAAGCCCGCGCCCCGCAAGCCCGACGCCGCCGCCGAGTCGCCCGAGCGCGCCGCCGCCCGCGAGTCGGAAAACCCGCTGGCCCTGCGCCGCAATCCCGGCGCCCTGCGCTCGCTCGTGGGCCGCAAGCCCTCGCTCCCGCCGGCCGAAGGCCCCGTGATGCGCCAGCGCGGCTGGAAAAAGAAGGGCGATGCCTGACCGTATCACCAAATTCATGCATTCGCGCTACGCGGCCATCCCCGCGGGAGTGCTGATGATAGCTGCCGCCTGGAGCACGCATGTCGACGGTAGCACGCCGCTGCGCGTCGATGCCGGCGGCACCGCCTTGCCCCCGGCCTACAGCTGGATAGCCGATGCCGACCTCTCCACCTGGGCCGCCCTGGCCTGCAACGTAGCCATAATGGCCGCCCTGATAATCCTGAACAACCGCTACAACCTGCTGCGCAGCATGACGATGCTGGCGGCGGTGCTCTTTGCCGCCATGCAGTGTGCCACGCCCCACATCACGGCCCGGTTCTACACGGGCCCGCTGCTGGCCCTGGTGGTGTGCGGCTGCATGGGCCTGATGTTCGGAATCTACAGCCAGCCGTGGAAGCGGCGGCAGATATTCCTGGTGTTCTTCCTGCTCTCGGCGGGCGCTGCCACGCAATATGCCTACGCCGTCTACATCCCCGTGATGCTGCTGGCGTGCTGGCAGATGAGGGTGATGAGCGCGCGCGCGGCCCTGGCGGCCCTGATAGGCCTCGTCACCCCGTGGTGGCTGCTCCTGGGTCTGGGCATAGTGCAGCCGGCCGATATCCGCGTGCCCGAGCCGGGCTCGCTGCTCAGCTACATCGACTTCAGCGAGGGCATGCAACTGGGCACCGCCGTGGTCACCGCCGCCGGCGTGTTCACGGCCTCCGTGGTGCTCGACTTTTTCCGCACGATTGCCTATAACGCGCGGTCGCGCAGCTACAACGGCCTGGTGGTGCTCACCGGTTTCATCACCATCCTGGCCATGGCCATCGACTACAACAACGTGGCGTGCTACCTGCCCCTGATGAACGCCTGCGCGGCGCTCCAGGCGGCGCAGTTCTTCGTGCTGCACCGCTCCGACCGCTCGTGGATGGGCATCGCCGGGCTGCTCGCCGTATATCTCTCATTATATATATGGACAATGGTGGATTGAAATTTGTGGTGGAAAGCAAGGTGCCCTTCGTGCGCGGCCTGCTCGAGCCCTACGCCACGGTGGAGTATCTCGACCCGGACGACATCACGCCGGAGGCTGTGGCCGATGCCGACGCGCTCATCGTGCGCACCCGCACCCGCTGCGACGCCCGCCTGCTGCGGGGCTCTCGCTGCAAGCTCGTGGCCACCGCCACCATAGGCACCGACCATATAGACCTGCCCTGGTGTGCCGCCCACGGCATCGAGGCCGTGAACGCGCCGGGGTGCAACGCCCCCGCCGTGGCCCAGTACGTGCTGGGGTCGGTGGCCGCGCTGGCCGCCAAGCCGCTCAATGAGTTGTGCATAGGCATCGTGGGAGTGGGCCACGTGGGGCGCATCGTGGAGCGCTGGGCCCGCTCGATGGGTATGCGCGTGATGCCGTGCGACCCGCCCCGCGCCCGCGCCGAAGGCGGCGACGGATGGTACACCCTCGGCGACATAGCCCGCGAGGCCGACATCGTGACTTTCCACACGCCGCTCACCACCCGGGGGCCCGACGCCACGCAGCACATGGCCGACGCCTGCTTCTTCGCCTCGCTGCAGCGCCGCCCCATAGTGATAAACGCCGCGCGCGGCCCGGTGGTGGACACGCCGGCTCTCGTCGACGCCCTGGACCGCGGGCTCGCCGGCGCCGCCGTGATAGACTGCTGGGAGGGCGAGCCCCGCATTTCGCGCGAGCTGCTGGAGCGCGCCGCCGTGGCCACGCCCCACATCGCTGGCTACTCGCGCGAAGGCAAGTGGCGCGCGTCGCAGATGGCGCTCGACGCCGTGGCGGACCGCTTCTCGCTGCCGCCCCTGCACCTTGACGAGCCCGCGCCGGCCCCGGTGCCCGAAGCCGTGACTGCCCGCGCCGTGGCCGCATCCTACAATCCGTTGCTCGCCGACACCCCCGCCCTCAAAGCCCACCCCGAAAACTTCGAGGCCCTGCGCAACACCTACCCCCTGCGCACCGAGCTGCACTGACGCGGCGCCTTGGTCGTGACGACGCACGCAAGGGCGCAAGGAAAATATAAACAGCTGTAAATCAAGCTGTCGCATGAACGCTTTTCAAAGCGTCCAGCCCACGGGAGCGGCAAGCGCGGCAGAGCCGTGCGCGCAGTCCTGCGGCAGCGCCGCAGCCACGTACATAGCCACATGCAAGCGCGGCAGAGCCGTGCGCAGCTTGTGGTGACAGCAACACCCATCCGGACAATAGGGCCTCGTAGAGGTCCAACTCCCTGCCGCTCAGACACCCCGCTACGCGGAGTATTTTTTTTGGGGCGGGCATGAACCTATGGCTGCGCGCCACTAAACGCGGCACTTGCCATAGGCTAACTTTGGCACCCCGCTACGCGGAGTTTTCGCTACGCGGGGGCTGCGCACGTGGCTTCAGTACCATATTTGTACTATAGTGGGCGCTGAGAATAATATAAACAGCTGTAAATCAAGCTATAGTAGAAACGCCTTTCAAAGCGTCCAGCCCACGGGAGCGGCAAGCGCGGCAGAGCCGTGCGCGCAGTCCTGCGGCAGCGCCGCAGCCACGTACATAGCCACATGCAAGCGCGGCAGAGCCGTGCGCAGCTTGTGGTGACAGGCGCCCGCCCCCGGGCGATAGGGCCTCGTAGAGGTCCAACTCCCTGCCGCTCAGACGCCCCGCGCGGTGCCGACGTGGCTACGCCCCACGCCTGGTTGCCAGTGGCTTATGTTGCTCTCTGCGCCTACTATAGAATAAATAGTTGGTGGCGCCCGGGAAACGCGGGCCGGAGGTCCGCCCGCTTGTTAACCCCGTGCGGGTCGCACGGGGTATTGCCACACCCCAGTGGCAGCCACGGAGTGGGTGTCCCGTCCTCAATAGCCGGCAGCATATCCCATCCCGGGCTGCATCCGTTGATACGGCTCCCCACGCGCGACCCGCCCGCAGGAACCAAGGAACGGGCCTCCGGCAAGTTCTCTACATATTATTTTCACGAGTATTCCCGGATATACAATCATCTGCGGAATAGCGATCTGAGAGCCGCCGTGAAGATGGTACTATTTTATCCGGAGGAGTATAAGCGCGAAAAATGCGTCAAAAAGGCTTAATTTTATATAAATCAACACTTTGACACCATAGAGCGTATAGATTGTCACATAATTTTAATAATTTTTCACTAAAAAATCAATCAAATTTTTGAAATTTCTTTCCAAAACCTATTGCATATCCAAAAAAAGCACTAACTTTGCACGTGTGTTTTTTATAGTATTAGATTAAGGATAAAGGTCTGGAAAGAGTTGTTGTGAAACAACTCTTTTTTTGTGGCTTTGAACGCCCGCGGCGCCTGGTTCGTTATATAGACATGAAACGGATCAAGCGCACATTGTTTCTCGCCGCCATCTTCGTGAGCGTGCTGATAGTGTCGGTGGCCTACCGCGATGGCCATCCCCGCACGCGCGTGGGCGACGTGGCGCCGGCGCTGTCGTTCGACAGCGAGCCGGGCGATGCCCTCAAGGCCCTGCGCGGCAAGTATGTGCTGCTGTGCTTCTGGGCCACCACGAACGCGCCGTCGCGCGAAGCCGTGGGCCGCTACACCAGCTGGGTTGAGCGCCGCGAGGCACAGGACGTGGGCCTGCTGGCCTTCAACCTCGACAAGAACGAGACCTTGTTTCGGGAGATAGTGAAGCGCGACGGCCTGAACCAGGAGCTGCAGTTCCGCCTCTCCGAACAGCGCACCGAGCGGCTGCTGCGCGACTACAGTCTGCGCCCCGGCACCTACGGCACCCTGCTGCTGGCCCCCGACGGCCGCATCCTCGCCCACAACCCGCCCGTCGACAGCATCCCCGCCCTCTTGAAGGGATAGAGATACAAAAGGCCACAAGCGGCAGAAGAAACAAAAAAATTATTTTTTGGTAAACCTCGCGCAAAATTGATTATTAAAATAGAGCCGCCGCGCGGGCCGGCGAGGCGTCATGCGGGCCGCGTGCGCCCCCCACTTACATTTTTCTCTGCGCCTTTGCGCGATTTTCATTTCGCATGAGAGCGATTATCCAAATAAATGGGGGAAAGCGGCGGTTATGTCATTTTCTTTTGCTATTTTTGCGGTGTGCGACCCTAACGCCTCGATTTTACAATGCTTACCTCGACAGAATACATAGGCCTCATAAGAAACTGCCTGCCACACATCCAGAAGGAATACGGCGTGGAGGCGCTCAGTGTGTTCGGTTCTGTAGCTCGTGGCGAAAACGGTCCGGACAGCGATGTTGACATCCTGGTGGCCATGCCTCCTCATATCACGAAATTACAAGGCCTCAAGCAATATCTCGAGCAAAAGCTCAACACCACGGTAGACCTGGTGCGCTATCATGCCCATCTATCCACCCGATTCCTGACTCAAATCTCCCAAGATGCCGTCAAACTCCTGTAACAACCGGGCTGGACAGGCCTTTCTCACTCTCGAATCGATAGCCGACGCCATTGATAAGCTTATTGAATGGAATAATTCCATTCATGAGCATGACGATTATTATTCAACACAGCACGGGATGCAACTCCTGGCAGCCAGCTGCACATTGCTTACAGCTATAGGAGAAGGCATTAATCGAATATGTAGAATTACACCAGGCTTTCTGGAAACAAATTTTCCTGCTACTCCTTGGCACGCGATTGTTGGCTTACGCAATCATATAGCCCACGGCTATTTCGAGCTGGATTCAGAAATTATTTTCAGCACTGTTAAAACAGATATTCCAAAGCTGAAAGACACCATCGCTATGGCAAAATGCCTTTGCCGGGACATTTCTTGCTCATAGTTTTTAGTGGAGCCCCAAATAAATGGGGGAAAGCGGCGGTTATGTCATTTTCTTTTGCTATTTTTGCGGTGTAAAATTCTTACATCTATACCAATTTATATCTCATGGATATTAACAAAATCATGGCCGACCTGGAAGCCAAGCATCCGGGCGAAAAGGAATACCTCCAGGCTGTAAAGGAAGTGCTCATGTCGGTTCAGGACGTGTACAACGAACACCCCGAATTCGAGCGCAACAAAATCGTTGAGCGCATGGTCGAACCCGACCGCATCGTGACCTTCCGCGTCACCTGGCTCGACGACAAAGGCGAAGTACAGAACAACATAGGCTATCGCGTGCAGTTCAACAATGCTATCGGTCCGTACAAAGGCGGCATCCGTTTCCACGCATCGGTGAACCTGTCGATTCTGAAATTCCTGGGCTTTGAGCAGACTTTCAAAAACGCCCTCACCACCCTGCCCATGGGCGGCGCCAAGGGCGGCAGCGACTTCTCGCCCCGCGGCAAGAGCGACCGCGAGATCATGCGTTTCTGCCAGGCCTTCATCCTGGGCCTGTGGAAAAACCTGGGTCCCGACCGCGACGTGCCCGCCGGCGATATAGGCGTGGGCGGCCGTGAAGTGGGCTATATGTACGGCATGTACAAGCGCCTCGTGAACGAGCACAACGGCACCTTCACCGGCAAGGGCCTGAGCTTCGGCGGCTCGCGCATCCGTCCCGAGGCCACCGGCTTCGGCGCCCTCTACTTCGTGCAGAGCATCCTCAAGGAAAAAGGCGAGCAGATTGCCGGCAAGACCGTGGCCATCTCCGGCTTCGGCAACGTGGCATGGGGCGCAGCCCTCAAGGCCACCGAGCTGGGCGCCAAGGTGGTGACCATCTCCGGCCCCGACGGCTACATCTACGACCCCGCAGGCCTCGACGCCGAGAAGATCGACTACATGCTCGAGCTCCGCGCCAGCGGCAACGACGTGGTGGCTCCCTACGCCGAGAAATTCCCCGGCAGCGAATTCTTCCCCGGCCGCAAGCCCTGGGAGCGCAAGGTCGACATCGCCCTGCCCTGCGCCACTCAGAACGAGGTGAACGGCGACGACGCCAAGCAGCTCGTGGCCAACGGCGTGCAGCTCGTGGCCGAGGTGAGCAACATGGGTTGCACCCCCGAGGCCATCGACACCTTCCTTGAAGCCCGCATCACCTACGCTCCCGGCAAGGCCGTGAACGCCGGCGGCGTGGCCACCTCCGGCCTCGAGATGAGCCAGAACGCCATGCACCTGCAGTGGAGCGCCGAGGAAGTGGACGAAAAGCTCCACACCATCATGCGCGACATCCACGAGCAGTGCGTGAAATACGGCAAGCAGCCCGACGGCTACATCAACTACATGAAGGGCGCCAACATCGCCGGCTTCATGAAGGTGGCCGACGCCATGATGGGCCAGGGCGTGTGCTGATAGCCTCCCCCTCCCACGATACAGAAATCGCGCTCCGGGTTTTTCGGGGCGCGATTTTTGTATTTGATGATGTAACTATTCAGCGAATTGGCATTGCATTATGAGAAAACTCGCGCAAAGGCGCAGAGGAATATATAACGAACTACAAATCATACAGATAGGTCATTTCTTAAAGAAGACGACTAAAAAGTACGCCCATCAAAAAGCGTCCGCCACTCTCAAAGGTGGAATACAAGCGACGCGCCGGGGGCGCGTCCCGAGACATAGCCGTGGGGTAAGCGTAGCGCACCCCGCGGTCAGAAGAACCCCCTTCGTTT
>CAYUUN010000013.1:0-45522 GCA_964447895.1 uncultured Bacteroides sp.
TGCCGCCGAAGAAGGGCACGGCTATGTTGGCGATACCCTGGCCTATGAGCTCGGTGTTGCTGTTGGTGCGCGAGCCCGTGACGCCGTCGGCCACGGTGGCGCTGAGCAGCGACTCGATGGCGCCCAGCATGGCAATGGTGAAGGCCGAGGGCAGCAACAGGTTGATGGTGGCCATGTTGATTGTGAAGCCGCGGGGAGTGGGGATGTCGGTGCTCATGGAGCCGAAGCGCTCGCCTATGGTCTCGACGTGGAAGCCCGGTATATATAATGTGGCGAGGAAGGCGGCCGCGGTCATTATCACGATGGCGATGAGTGCGCCCGGCAGCTTCTTCGATATTCTTGGCGTCACGATGATGATGAACAGCGACACGGCGGCCACGAGCGTGGTGCTCAGGTCGATAGCCCCGAAGTTGCGGGAATACATCCCCCACTTGGGGATGAACTCGCCCGGGATGTCGCGCAGTCCCAGCCCGAAGAAGTCGTTGATCTGCGTGGAGAAGATTGTCAGGGCGATACCGGCCGTGAAACCCACCACGATGGGATAGGGGATGAACTTGATCACGGTGCCCAGGTGGAACAGACCCATGGCCACGAGGATGATGCCGGCCATCAGGGTGGCGATGGCCAGCCCCTGGAGGCCGTATTGGGCTATGATGTTATAGACGATTACGATGAAGGCACCTGTGGGGCCGCCTATCTGCACGCTGTTGCCGCCGAGGGCCGAAACCAGGAAACCGCCGATGATGGCCGTGATGAGACCCACGGAGGGGCTCACGCCCGAGGCGATACCGAAAGCGATGGCGAGAGGAAGGGCCACTATGCCCACGACTATGCCGGCCGTGAGATCGGTGCGGAAACGCTCCATGCTGTAGTGGCGCAGGGTGCCCATGAGTTTGGGCTGAAAATCAATTGTACCCGAGAGCTGCATGTGAAATGACAGTTAAGTCGCAGTCTGCGACGTATTTATAATTGTAAACCTATTGAAAAACGGGTGCAAAGTTAGTGAAAAAATCTTAAATTATCAAATGCACGGCCACATTCTGCCGATTATTGCGCAAAAAATGCAGGATTGAGCAAATTAATGCGGCTTTATTTGGAGAGTTGTAAATTAATGTATAAATTTGCGGAAAATCATTATCACATAGCACAGCTATCACAACGCTGCATGTATAAAGCACACATAAATATTATCCCGTTGTCCATGCCGCAGGGCATCAGCCACGGGCGTTTCGGCAGCCGTAATACCATGAAACCGGAGGTCGCAACCTCCGCATTAATCTGTTTGTCCCTATGAATCTGACTGCTCTTGAATGCTTGGCCGTTTTCTGCGTGAGCCTGTTGCTCGCGGGTATTATCATTCCACAGATATTACTTATCGCGTTCCGAAAGAATCTTTTCGATGAGATAGACGAGCGCAAGATCCACCAGGGCAAGGTGCCGCGCCTCGGCGGCATAGCCTTCATGCCCTCCATGATATTCTCGGTGGCTGCCATAGGCGGCACCTTCCTGCTCTACAACTTCACGGGCTTCTCCTGGTCGCAGGCCGATGTGGTGCGCTGCTGTTTCGGCCTGTGCGCGCTCATGATCATGTATCTCGTGGGCATAGCCGACGACCTCGTGGGCGTGCGCTACCGCGCCAAGTTCGTGAGTCAGATTATCGCCGCCATTTTTCTGGTGGTTTCCGGCGGTGCCATCACGAGCCTCGACGGATTCTGCGGCATCTATGCTCTGCCCCTGTGGATTTCGGTGCCTTTCTCCATCCTGGTGGTGGTGTTCGTGACCAACGCCATCAACCTCATCGACGGCATCGACGGCCTGGCCTCGGGCCTCTGCTCCATCGCCATGCTGTTCTACGGCTGGGTGATGCTGGGCTGCGGCGAGGTCACCTACGCCCTCGTGGCCTTCGGCACGCTGGGCGCCCTGATTCAGTTCTTTTATTATAATGTGTTCGGCAACGCCAAGGTGGGCAAGAAGATTTTCATGGGCGACACCGGCGCCCTCACCACCGGTATCATCATCTGCTTCCTTGCATTGCGCGTGTGCAGTATCGACCAGAGCGTAGTGGGGCTGAGCGGCGACTCGCTGGTGATTGCTTTCGCTCCGCTGCTCGTGCCGTGCTTCGACGTTGTGAGGGTGTACATCCGCCGCATCCGTCACCACACCAACCCCTTCCTGCCCGACAAGTCCCACATCCACCACAAGCTGCTGGAGGCAGGCCTGCCCCAGCGCACGGCCATGGTGTCGATACTGCTGTTTTCGCTGCTTCTCTCGGGATTCAACTACTGGCTGGCGATATATCTGAACATCACGCTGCTCTTCGTTATCGACATTCTCATCTTCACGGTTGCGAATATTTGGCTCAATGTGGCAATAAATCGACGGCGTCAACGTAATAATATAAAATAAGGAAAGTATTGATGACAGACGAAACAAAAACGGTGCTGGTGGTGTTCGGTACGAGACCGGAGGCAATCAAGATGGCCCCGCTCGTATTAGAGCTGCGCAAGCGACCCGATTTGTTCCGTACGCTCGTGTGTGTCACCGGTCAGCATCGCAGTATGCTCGACCAGGTGCTCGAGGTTTTCGGCATCGTGCCGGACTACGACCTCGACATCATGCGTCAGGGTCAGGACCTTTACGATGTCACCTCGCGCGTGCTCCTGGGCATGCGCGATGTTCTTGCCAGCGCCCGCCCCGATTGCGTGCTCGTGCACGGCGACACCACTACCTCCACCGCTGCCGCCCTGGCTGCATTCTACAGGCAGATACCCGTGGGACACATCGAGGCCGGGCTGCGCACCCACAACGTGTATTCGCCCTGGCCCGAGGAGATGAACCGCCAGATCACGGGCCGCATTGCCTCGATGCACTTCGCCCCCACTGCCACCGGCCGGGCCAATCTCGAGGCTGAAGGCGTCGATCCTTCGCGAGTGGTCGTGACCGGCAACACCGTAATAGACGCCCTTCGCACGGTCGTAGACAAGATTCAGGGCGACGCCGCCCTTGCCCATGACCTCGACCGCAAGCTCGCCAGTGCCGGCTACGACCCCGCCCGCCTGGCCGGCGGGCGCCGCATGGTGCTCATCACCGGCCACCGCCGCGAGAATTTCGGAGAAGGTTTTCAGGCTATCTGCCGCGCCATCGCCCGCCTGAGCGGCGCACACGATGATGTGGATTTCGTCTATCCCATGCATCTGAATCCCAATGTGCGCCGCCCCATAGCCGAGATGTTCGGCCACAGCGACAGCACGAATCTGTTTTTCATCGAGCCCCAGGAATATCTCTCGTTCGTGCGGCTGATGTCCAAGGCCCACATAGTGCTCACCGACAGCGGCGGCATCCAGGAGGAGGCTCCCGGCCTGGGCAAGCCCGTGATAGTGATGCGCGACACCACCGAGCGCCCCGAGGCAGTGGAGGCCGGCACCGTGAAGCTCACGGGCACCGACGAGGAAAAGATAGTGGCGGAAGTGTCGCGGCTGCTCGACTCCGCCGAGGCCTATCGTGAGATGGCCAATGCAGTCAATCCCTATGGCGACGGTTTCGCCTCGGAACGTATTATAGAAGGTTTGTACAATTTTTTAAGGTAAAAGTAGCAATGAAAGCTTGCTTCATCGGACTTGGTTATATAGGTTTGCCCACGGCGATTATCGCTGCCGCCCGCGGCGGTGTGGATGTCGTGGGTGTCGACATCAATAAGGATGTCGTGGCCCAGACAAATGCCGGACATCTGCATTTTATTGAGCCCGGCATGGAAGATATGCTGCGGGAGGTGCTCGCCGCCGGCAAGTTGCGCGCCACCACCGCGCCCGAGCAGGCCGATGCATTCTTCATCGTGGTGCCCACGCCTTTCCGCGACGGGCACCAGCCCGACGTGAGCTACGTCGAGGCGGCCACCCGCTCCGTAGTGCCTTTCCTCAAGGAGGGCGACCTCTTCGTGATAGAATCGACCTCGCCCGTGGGCACCACGGAGGCGATGGCCGACATTATATACGGGATGCGGCCCGAATTGCGCGGACGCATCCACGTGGCATATTGCCCCGAGCGAGTGCTCCCCGGCAATGTGATACACGAGCTGGTGCACAACGACCGCGTGATAGGCGGCGTGGACGAGGCCTCGACGGAGGCGGCCAAGAAATTCTACGGCCGCTTCGTGGAGGGCGCGCTCCATTCCACCAATGCCCGCACGGCCGAAATGTGCAAGCTCACGGAAAATGCCTCGCGCGACGTGCAGATAGCCTTCGCCAACGAGCTGAGCCTGATATGCGATGCCGCCGGCATCGACGTGTGGGAGCTCATCAGTCTGGCCAACCGCCATCCGCGCGTCAATATCCTGCGGCCCGGCTGCGGCGTGGGAGGCCATTGCATAGCCGTCGACCCGTATTTCATCACGGCCGCCTATCCCGAGCAATCGCGCATAATCGCCACCGCGCGTGAGGTGAACAACCACAAGGCCGAGTGGTGCGCCGAAAAGGTCAAGAACGCTATTCTCAATTTCAGGCTCGAGCACGGCCGTCAGCCGGTCGTTGCCATCATGGGGCTGGCTTTCAAGCCCGACATCGACGACCTGCGCGAATCGCCGGCCCGCAAGATTGCCGCCGAGGTGGCGGCAGCAGGCACGGGAGCCGAGATTCTGGTGGCGGAACCCAATGTGGCGACCCATCCCGATTTCAGCCTCACTCCATATCGCGAGGCGTTCGACCGGGCCGACATCGTGGTATTTCTCACTGCCCACACGCCCTTTAAGTCGCTGCCCGCCGGAGAGGATAAACTGATTCTTGATTTCTGCGGCACAAGAGGATAAATCATGAAGCTCTCCATTATTACTGCCTCGCTGAACAGCGCCCGATTTCTCGAGCGCACCCTTCAGAGCCTCGGCGAGCAGCAATATGGCAACTGGGAGTATATCGTGGTGGACGGCGCGTCCACCGACGGCACCCCGCAACTGCTCGAACAGTGGCAGGCCACCATGGGCGACCGCCTCAAGTGGATAAGCGAGCACGACGCCGGCATATACGATGCCATGAACAAGGGCCTCACCATGGCCACGGGCGATGCCATAGGTTTTCTCGGCGCCGGCGACACCTATTTCGATGAAATCACCCTTTCCATCATTGCCAAGGAGCTGCAGAAGCGAAACGTGGAGGCCATATACGGCAATCTCATTTATGTCTACCCCGACGATCCCGAACGCGTGTGGCGCTACTGGCGCGGCTCGCAATACCGCCCGGGCATTTTTTCGGGCGGCTGGCAACCGGCACACCCCACGTTTTTCGCGCGCCGGGAGTGCTTCGAGCGTCTCGGCAATTTCGACAACAGCCTCGACATTTCGGCCGACTTCGACCTGATGTTCCGCTTCCTGGAAAAGAACCGCATAAGCAGCTACTACGTGCCCCGCACGCTCGTGCGCATGCTGGCCGGAGGCACGAGCAACGGCAGCGTGCGCAACGTGGTGATAGCCCACCGCAACATCTACAACTCCTTCCGCAAGTACGGCTACAAGGTGCCCAGGTTCTACAGCCTGCGCCGCCTCCTGCCCAAGGTGCTCAACACCATCGAGAACTACTTCACCAACAAATAGCGGGCAGCCAACAAATCCGGGAACCTCGCGCGGAGTATCCCGATAGGGCATTGCCCTATATCATAAAGGAAAGAGAACGAGCCGCCCGTCTGATGGCAGGGCCGGAGGCCCTCCCTTTGGTTAACCCCCGGCGGGTCGCCGGGGGACAGCAATATCAACAGATACAGCCCTGGAAGGGCTGTCCTGCCGGCCATTGAGGATGGGACACCCCCTCCGGGGCTGATTATCTTGGTTTTACCTACCCCGTGCGGCCCGCACGGGGTTAACAAGCGGGCGGACCTCCGGCCCGCTCTCCCAGGCGCCACTACATATTTGTTCTATAAAAATACATAAAGCGTTGAAAACCAGGCGGAGCCTACTTTATGGCAGCGGGCGACCAAGGTGCGCCGCCTCCGGCCCTTTCATCCGATAGGCCGTTCGCTCTCGTTCCTTATTATATATGGCAACGACACATCGGTGTGCGCAGCCGCGTATTCCCCAATGAATTAAAATCGACTTGTCGTTTAGCCTAACTTTTTTGGCCGATTCAAGCAAAAATCGTAACTTTGGGCAGAGATTTATCGTACTTCCACATGAAAGCACAGATTTTGGGCGCTGCCATGCTCGCAGCTGCCATTGCGGCCACGGCCGGCGACTTCAAGAGCGAACGCACGGACTTCCGTGACGAAACCATCTATTTTGCCATGACCACGCGATTCTACGACGGCGACCCCACCAACAACGTGTGTGGCTGGGACCACCAGAACGTGCAGGTGGCCAACAACGACCCCGACTGGCGAGGCGATTTCAAGGGCCTGATAGACAAGCTCGACTATATCAAGGCGCTGGGATTCACGGCCGTGTGGATCACCCCGGTGGTGCAGAACTGCTCCGGCACCGACTTCCACGGCTACCATGCCATGGACTTCTCCACGGTGGACCTGCGCTATGAGAGCCGACGCGAGTGGGGCGCCGACGAGGATGTGAGTTTTCAGGACCTGATAGACGCCGCCCACGCGCGCGATATGAAAATAGTGCTCGACATCGTGCTGAACCACACCGGCAACTTCGGCGAGGCGCGGCTGGCCCCGCTGTTCCGCCGCAGCTCGGACATACGCAACCAGGCATCACCGGCCACGGCACTCATCCCCAACTACGAGTTGCTGCCGGCCGACTACAACTCGCTGGACGGCAACGCGCAGTACCACGCCCGCTTCCCCTATCTCAAGAACAGCGACGGCACCAACAAAGACCACCACAACTACTGGCACCACGTGGGCACCGGCTGGAACTGGGACCTGCCCAACCGCTGGTACGGCCAGATTGCCGGCGACTGCGTGGACCTCAACACCGAAAACCCCGCCGTGGCCCGCTACCTCGTGGAGTGCTACGGCAAGTTCATAGAGATGGGCGTCGACGGTTTCCGCATCGACACCACCGGCCATATCTCGCGCCTCACGTTCAACACCTCCTTCATCCCGCAGTTCCTGGCCCTGGGCGAGCAGTATGCCCACAAGCGCCTCAACGGCGCGCCGTTCTTCATGTTCGGCGAGTGCTGCGCGCGATTCAGCGATGTGACCTACCGCGACCAGCCCAACCTCTCGAGCTATTTCTACACCTGGAAGTCGGCGCCGGAGGCCGTGGCCGCATGGGACGACGACGCCACATTCTGGGACAACATATTCATCCGCGAGGGCGACGACGCCGGACGCTACGGCAACATGGCGCTGTGCGACGCCGAGCCCAGCGTGAAACGCTACTCCGACAACGCCCTGATGCAGAGCGGCGCATGGCACGAGCCCGACTACTCGGACTACTCCGGATTCTCCGTGATAGACTTTCCCATGCACTACAATTTCAACAACGCCTCGGCAGCCGTAAACATAGCCCGCAGCGGCGACCGCCTCTACAACGACGCCTCGTTCAACGTGGTGTACGTCGACTCCCACGACTATTGCCCGGGGCCCAACGACGGCACCCGCTTCAACGGCGGCACGGCGCAATGGGCTGAGAATCTGTCGCTCATGTTCACATTCCGCGGCATTCCCTGCATCTACTACGGCTCCGAGGTGGAGTTTCAGGCCGGCAAGAAAGTGGACGCCGGCGGCACCGACATGCCCGTCAAGGACTCCGGGCGCGCCTATTTCGGCCACTATCTCGAGGGCACGGTCAATGCCACAGACTTCGGCCGGTTCACGGCCAGCGGCCCGGTGGCCGCCACCCTCGACGCCGACCTGGCCCGCCACATCATCTGCCTCAACCGCCTGCGCGCGGCCGTGCCCGCCCTGCGCAAGGGACAGTACACCTTCGACGGCTGCACACCCGCCGGCGGCTACGCCTTCAAGCGGGCCTACCGCGACAGCTACGCCCTTGTGGCCATCAACGGCGGCGCCACATTCACGGGCGTGCCCACGGGCAACTACACCGACATCGTGACCGGACGCACCTACACGGGCGGGGGCACCATCAAGGTGGATGCGCCTGCCGGCAAGGGCCAGCTGCGTGTGCTCGTGAAGGACTGGACGGGCGGACGCCTCGTGGACGACACCCGCTTCATCTTCGACACAACGCCCGCCCAGGCGTCGCCTGCCCCGGTCTACGACGACCCCGGCGCGAGCGCCTATTATACCGCCGACGACGCCCCCGGCCAGCCCGCCGTTGTGCTCTCGCCTGCCGGCGGAGCCTTCACCACGCCCACCATCGCCGTGGAGGCATCGCTCAATGCCGCGGCAGCCTCAGGCAGCTACACCGTGGGCGCCGGCTCGCCCGTGGCGCTCGAGCCCGGCTCCGCATCGACGTTCACGCTGGGCACCGACATGGCCTTCGGAGAGAGCGTGCAGGTGAGCTGGACGGCCAGCTCGGCATCCGGCGAGGTGTTCCACGGCACGGCCACCTACCGCAAGGCCGACCCCGACGCCAGCATCACCGTCTACGTCTCGGCCGCCGAGCCCCCCACCCTCTACGCCTGGGGCAAGAACAGCGCCGGAGCCTCCGTGGAGCCCTGCGGCGCATGGCCCGGCAAGCTGCTCACCGACAAGTGCGAGGCCGAGGGCCGCGAGTGGTACAGCCACACCTTCACCGACATGGACGCCGTAAACATCATCTTCAGCCACAACGGCGCGCAGACGCCCGACATCACCGGCATCACCGCCGATGCCTTTTACGACTACGACGGCGCCACCGTGGCCGTGCCCTCGTTCGGCAGCCCCGTAGAGCCCGGCGAGACCATCACGGTGTACTACGACAACTCCGTGACGGCCTGGCAGCGCGTGCTGTGCCACCACTGGGGCAGCCCCCTGGCCACATCCTGGCCCGGCGAGACCATGACCTTTGCCAGCGACGGCACCCGCGACTTCGCCGCCGGCTACACCCAGCTGTGGATGCACTCGATCCCGGCGGCAAGCACCGGCGTGGTGTTCAACAACGGCGCCGGCGACCAGACAGCCGACATCACCCCCGAGGACGGCCGTGTGTATCGCGGTACCGGCAACCGCGGCTTCGACACCGGCGAGATTATCTCCGGCATCGCCGAAGTCACGCCCGACGCCGCTGCCCCGGCCCTGTTCTACAACCTCCAGGGCATGCCCGTGGCGCGCCCGGAGAGCGGACACATATATATAATGTGCAGCGGCGGCAGGGCCACCAAGGTGATGGTGAAATAATTTTTTGGCCGCGGGCCGATTTTTTCGTAACTTTGGAGAGCGAAAACACCGCGTTTCGACAACTCAACGAAAAACCTTAAATACATAACCGAATGACAAACACCGTTTTCTGGCTCGTGCCTGCTGCGGCTGTCATCGCCCTGCTGCTGGCGTGGTACTTCTACCGCCAGATGATGAAGGAGAGCGAGGGCACCGACACCATGCAGCGCATAGCCTCGCATGTGCGCAAGGGCGCCATGAGCTACCTCAAGCAGCAATACAAGATCGTGGGCTGCGTGTTCCTGTGCCTCGTGATTATCTTCGCCGTGATGGCCTATGGCTTCGACCTGCAGAACCACTGGGTGCCCGTGGCATTCCTCACCGGCGGCTTCTTCTCCGGCCTATCCGGCTTCCTGGGCATGAAGACAGCCACCTACGCCTCGGCCCGCACGGCCAACGCCGCCCGCAACTCCCTCAACGGCGGCCTGCGCGTGGCCTTCCGCTCCGGCGCCGTCATGGGCCTGGTGGTAGTGGGCCTGGGTCTGCTCGACATCTCCTTCTGGTACGTTCTGCTCGATGCCGTGGTCGACCTCGAGGGCACAGCCAAGCTGGCCATGATCACCACCACGATGCTCACCTTCGGCATGGGCGCCTCCACGCAGGCGCTGTTTGCCCGTGTGGGCGGCGGCATCTACACCAAGGCCGCCGACGTGGGCGCCGACCTCGTTGGCAAGGTTGAAGCCGGCATCCCCGAAGACGACCCCCGCAACCCCGCCACCATCGCCGACAACGTGGGCGACAACGTGGGCGACGTGGCCGGCATGGGCGCCGACCTCTACGAGAGCTACTGCGGCTCCATCCTGGCCACCTCGGCCCTGGGCGCCGCCGCCTACCTGCTCAGCGGCGATGTGGTAATGCAGTACAAAGCCGTGATCGCCCCCATGCTCATAGCCGCCGTGGGCATCCTCCTGTCCATCATCGGCATCTTCTCCGTGCGCACCCGCGAAGACGCCTCGATGAAAAACCTGCTGGGAGCCCTCTCGCTGGGCACCAACCTCAGCTCCGTGCTCATCGTGGGCGCCACCTTCCTCATCCTGTGGCTCCTGGGCCTCGCCAATTGGCAGTGGATAGGCTGCGCCGTGGTTGTGGGTCTGCTCGTGGGCATCGTCATAGGCCGCTCCACCGAGTACTACACATCGCAGAGCTACGCTCCCACCCGCAAGCTGGCCGAGAGCGGCACCACCGGCCCCGCCACCGTCATCATCTCCGGCGTGGGCCTGGGCATGATTTCCACCGCCGTGCCCGTAATCGCCGTGGTCGTGGGCATCATCCTCAGCTACTGGTTTGCCTCCGGCTTCGACTTCAGCAACGTGGCCATGGGCCTCTACGGCATCGGCATCGCCGCCGTGGGCATGCTCTCCACCCTGGGCATCACCCTGGCCACCGACGCCTACGGCCCCATCGCCGACAACGCCGGCGGCAACGCCGAAATGAGCGGCCTGGGCGCCGAGGTGCGCAAGCGCACCGATGCCCTCGACTCGTTGGGCAACACCACCGCCGCCACCGGCAAGGGCTTTGCCATCGGTTCGGCCGCCCTCACCGGCCTTGCCCTGCTCGCCTCCTATATCGAAGAAATACGCATAGGCCTGCAGCGCCTGGGCGAGACATTCATCCAGGTGGGCGACAAGGCCGTGCCCCTGCACGATGCCACCTTCACCGACTTCATGGCCTTCTACGAGGTGAACCTCATGAGTCCCAAGGTGCTCTCCGGCATGTTCATCGGCTCCATGATGGCCTTCCTCTTCTGCGGCCTCACCATGAACGCCGTGGGCCGCGCAGCCGCCCACATGGTCGACGAAGTGCGCCGCCAGTTCCGCGAAATCAAGGGCATCCTCGAAGGCAAGGCCGAGCCCGACTACGCACGATGCGTGCAGATATCCACCAAGGGAGCCCAGCGCGAGATGGTATTCCCCTCGCTGCTCGCCATCGTGGTGCCCATCATCACCGGCCTCATCTTCGGCGTGCCGGGCGTGATCGGTCTGCTCGTGGGCGGCCTCTCCGCCGGCTTCGTGCTCGCCATCTTCATGGCCAACGCCGGCGGCGCATGGGACAACGCCAAGAAATTCATCGAAGAAGGCAACTTCGGCGGCAAGGGCGGCGATGTCCACAAAGCCACCGTTGTGGGCGACACCGTGGGCGACCCCTTCAAGGACACCTCCGGCCCCTCGCTCAACATCCTCATCAAGCTCATGAGCATGGTGGCCATCGTCATGGCCGGCCTCACCGTGAGCTGGAGCCTCTTCTGACCCCCGCCCCACACCTCCCCCTACGAGCCCGCGCCACCCCGGCGCGGGCTTTTCTTTTCCAAAAAGATACAAAAACTCAAAAAAGCAAAAGAAACAGAAAAGGCTACTTGCGGGCGCGCAGGATGCTGCTGGATATATGCTTGCAGAGAAAATTTTTACATCTTAAAGTATGAATATTCGGAAATATTGTATAAATTTGCAAATGAATTAATGCGCATTAATTCGAGACATAGCTAATAAGAGGCGTTATGCCCATCATCTTGAAATAGAGAAGCGTAGGAAACTTACTAACGAATGCAAGAAGTTGGCTTAACGGTCTCCGCGTCATATGGCGTGGAGCTGTTTATCCACATCTGCATTCAAAGGTTTTCCTACCACCTTCTATTTAAGGCGTGGCATAGCAGCCCACGCCTCTTTCTATTTCTTAACGGTCTTGGGGTTGCGGGACTGCACGATTAAAGAATGCGTCACTTATTAACCTATCTAATCCTCTTCACCGCCCTTTCAGCCTCAGCCCGTCAGATCAGCCCCGCGGAGGCCCAGGCTGAAGCTTCGAAATTCTTCAGTGCGGGCTCAGATGCTCCGCAGATGAAAAGTGCTATAAGAATGGCGACGGGAAAGGCGTATCCGGCCGAGAGTCAACCTTTCTATGTTTTCAACGCCCCGGAGGGGAAAGGATTCGTAATTATTTCCGGAGATACCCGGGCCCGTAAAATCTTAGGTTACTCCCACGAAAGCAGTCTCGATTTTGAGAATATCCCGCCGCAATTAAGCTGGCTCCTCGACCAATATGCCCGTCAAATATCATCGTTGGTCGCAGCTGCCGTCAACGATGAATCCTGGAGCGTAGAGCAATCGACCGACCGGTCCGATGCCGTTCTGCTGCAAACAGCCTCATGGGGTCAAGGCTATCCCTTCAATGCCGGATGCCCCGTTGTTGCCGGAGAACATGCTATGGCAGGGTGCGTGGCAACAGCCATGTCCACGGTGATGAAATACCATCAATGGCCCGATAAAGGCCGTGGCGCACACAAATACAAATGGGATTACATTGCAGACACCGAGCTGTCGGCTGATTTTGGGAATACGGAGTACAAATTCGACCTCATGCCCGACAGAATCAGCGGCTCTGAATCTCCCGAAGCGGTCGACGCATTGGCAACACTCAGCTATCACGCGGGCATAGCCGTGAATATGAAGTATTCGTCCCAGGGCTCCGGGGCATCCTGTTTTGACGTGCCAACTGCCCTGAAGCAATTCTTCAAGTACGACAAATCGTGTCAGTACATCCAGCGTCGCCGTTTCAATGATGAGCAGTGGCACTCGTTGATTCGTAAACAGCTTGACGAGGGCCATCCCGTCATTTACGAAGGATATAATTCGGAAGTGGGTGCCGGCCATGCCTGGGTTCTGGATGGATATACCAAAGATGATGAATTCTACCACTTTAACTGGGGCTGGGATGGTGCCGGCAACGGTTTTCTGACCCTGTCGGCCACAAATAACGAAGGTTACGCAACTTACCCGGAGGAGCAAGCCATGGTCATAAATATTATTCCCGACAGAGCCGGTTCGGATTTCTCTCCCGTCGTCGTGGAATATCCCTATCGCCTTTCGGGTGATTTTGAGCTTAACGTGGGTTTGCGGGTGAGCGTGCAGGACATCGAGCCCGGCGTGCCTTTCGATATTTCCGTGAATCAATTGTTCTTCCCGCCCGGTTTTGTGGGCGAGTACGGTTTTGCCATCAAGGACGCACAAAACAACATCCGCGAAATTCTGTGGCAAATGAATGTCGATAACAGCTATGTGGATATTTACACCGTGCCGCAATTCTCAGCCATCAGCAATGTGGTGTCCGGACTGGAATCAATCAACGACGACGACCGGCTTTGCATCGTGACTATGGAGGATGGACAGGACGTCTGGAAATTCGTGGAAGGAACGATTGAAGCTCCGGCCGAAATACCCGTGCACGGAAACCAAGCCGACTTAACGACCATTCATTTCAATACCGATAACGATATTTCGGTATCGGTAGCGATAAATGGTCCCGCTTGGGAGGAAGCCAAGGCCACTCCATATAATAAGAGCAGTTTCAGTTGCTTGAGCGGTGCGCAGGTCAAGTTCAGATTGGAAGTACCCCGTGGCGGAATGCTCACATTCGATGTCGACGGCTATTTCAATGGTGGCATAATAGACAATCGCATCATTTTGGACTCATTCACGGAGAATGAATACAATGGCATGATCAACTCAAACAAGAAGGAGTATCACATTACTGCAAACATCAGCGCACCTCTGACTCTGTCGATTGCCAATGAGAAGGCCGGCGAACTGCGCACGAAGTTGACAAAGGAACAGGCTCGCTGCGTGAAAGAGCTGTCCTTGAGCGGTCCGTTGAACGTGTACGATATATGGTATATCAACGACTACTGTCAGTCGTTGATTAAAATCGACATGAAAGGCGCTACGTTCGAAGAATGTGAGATGCCGCATCTGAAAAGCGATTTTTTTGAATATCTATATAACGTGAATATGATGCACCGGCAGCATCAACTCCCCGATTGGTGCTTCATGGAATTAGCTCGGCTAAATGGTGCCGTCTTACCCGACAACTTAAAATACATCGGCAACAATGCGTTCTTCGACAGCCGTTTAAAGACGCTCGTAATCCCTGCATCCGTGGAGGAAATAGGCGCGAATTTCATGTCAGGTTATGGCTTCACAGAGTCTGTGACCTGTCTTAATACCACTCCGCCGAATATTGCAGTATCCGTAGGTCATTTCTGCGACAGCGACTTCCGGAATGCCACATTGTACGTCCCCGATGAATCCGTTGAGCTCTATAAGAGTCATCAGATATGGGGTAAATTTGAGAATATCAAAGGAGTCTCGTCCGGAGTATCAATTGTGACGGCCAAGGAAGATACTTGTGGAAGAATCTACACCCTATCTGGAATCCTCGTCTTCGATGGCAATCTTTCGGAGGCAAATCCCCCCAAAGGCATCTACATTGTGGTAACGGCCGAAGGCAGCTACAAGAAGTACGTGGAATAAGCCTGAACTGTATCCAAGGAAAGGGGAAGTCACTGGCTTCCCCTTTTCTTATTCCCGGGAAAGATTGAGAAATATCAACCCTGCGGAAATCAAGAAAACGGCAAGGACGTGAGAATATCGGGGAGGGGATGCGGTTTTTTTGGCAAAAAATCGTAAATTTGCGGCTCAATCATGGCAAAGGACGGAAAACACAGCATAGCACGCGACTGTCGCTCTACGGGAGCGGCCGTGCTGCTCGCGCTCTTTGCCCTGTATTATTGCGGTTCTACTCTCTTCGTACACAGCCACCACACGTGGCATGGCCTCGAGACGCACTCCCACCCCTATCTACCTAACTCTTCGCACAGCCACAGCGACGTTCAGTTCAGTCTCATCTCGATGCTGAACACTATCCTTACGGAACCGTCGCAGGACGTGGAGGTGCCGGAGCGAGGCGAGTGCGGCGAAACCACCCTGATGATTATGCCGCAGGCACGCGCCGTGCTTGCCTGCGTGGCCACGGCCCAGGGCCGCGCGCCGCCGTTTGTTGCTTGAGATTCAATTTCTTAAGCAATAAACCACATAATCATTTCCCTCTACATGAAATTCATTACATTTCGTGCCGCTGCGGGCGCGGTGTGCGCTGCTATATGCGCCGCCACGCTGACGGGCTGCGGCACCAAGGCCGCCGACATCCCGGCGGCCGATTATGAGCTCCATGGCGACACCGTCGTGGTAGCCCCCGCGTCGTCGCTCGCCTCGCGCATCGCCTGCGCCCGGGTGGGCATAGGCGACTACACACCCCGCTTCACCGCCCCCGCCGAGGTGCGCGCCGTGCCGGCACAGTATGCCGAGGTGGGCGTGCCTTTCGCCGGGCGCATAGCCGCCTCGCTCGTGACTCCCGGCCAGAAGGTGGCCGCAGGCACGCCCCTGTTCCGCATCAGTTCGGCCGACTTCATGGACCTGTGCCGCGCGGCGCTCGACGCCCGCAGCGAAAAAGAGCAGGCAGCCCGCAGCTATGCCCGCGCGCAGCGGATGCACGCCACCGGCATGGCCAGCGACCGCGAGCTCGAGGAGGCACGCGCCGAGGCCGACATGAAGGCCCGAGCCGCTGCCGAGGCGGCAGCATCGCTGCGCGTGATGGGCGTAGACATCAACAGCGTGGTGCCCGGCGAGCCCTTGGTGGTGCGCTCGCCCATCGCAGGAACGGTGATGAAAAACACGCTCGTCACGGGCCAGTATGTCAAGGACGACGCCGAGGCCGCCATCGTCGTGGCCGACCTCAGCCGCGTGTGGGCCGTGGCCAGCGTGAAGGAACACGACTTCCGGCTGCTGCGCGGCGGCATCGACCGCGTGGACGTGCGCACCGACGCGCTGCCCGACACCCTGCTGCAGGGCCGCGTCTACCACATCAACGACATTCTCGACCCGGCCACTCGCAGCGCCGAGGTGATCATCGAGATAGACAACGCCGCCGGGCTGCTCAAGCCCAACATGTTCGGCACGGCGGCCTTCACCGGCGCAGCTGCCGGCGCGATTCAGATTCCTGCGGAGGCTATCCGTCGCCGCGACGACAAGGCCTACGTGATGCGCGCCGCGGGCAGCGGCCGCTATGTGCCTGCAGCCGTGGAGATAGCCGAGGACGCCGACGGCAACGTGATAGTGCGCGCCGGCCTGCAGCCCGGCGACAGCATCGTGGCACGCGGCGCTTTCTACCTTCCCGAAGCCAAGAACATCTGAGGCCATGCGCAAGCTCATATCCCATGCGATACATCGGCGGGAGCTGATGTTCGCGGCCTTCGGCGTGGTGGCCGTGATAGGCTGGTTCTGCTGGCGCGGGCTGTCGATAGACGCCTACCCTGATATCGCCGACGTGACGGTGCAGGTGGTGACGCAGGTGCCCGGCCTGGCAGCCGAAGAAATCGAACAGCAGATCACCATTCCGGTGGAGCGCGCCCTCTCGGGCATCCCGTCGATGAAGGTGATGCGAAGCAAGAACACCTTCGGGCTATCCACGGTGATAGTGGTCTTTGACGACGGCGTGGACGACTACTGGGCGCGGCAGCTCATACAGGGGCGCCTGGCCGAGCTGGAGTTGCCCTACGACGCCACTCCCGAGCTCAACCCCCTCACATCGCCCACCGGCGAGATTTACCGCTATGTGCTCACGGGCAGCAGCGACCTGCGCGAGCTCACCGACCTGCACAAGTGGGTGGTGATTCCGCGCCTCCGGCAAGTGGCAGGCGTGGCCGACGTGAGCAACTTCGGCGGCATCACCACACAGTTTCAGATAGAGCTCGACCCCGTGAAGCTCCAGCAATACGGCCTGTCGCTGGCCGACATCACCGAGAAGATCGAGGCCAACAACGCCTCGGCAGGCGGCTCCATGCTCATGCACGGCGACCTCAGCTATGTGGTGCGCGGCATAGGCCTCGTGGAGAATCTCGACGACCTGGGCCGCATAATGGTGAAGACCGAGGGAGGCGTGCCGGTGTATCTCTCCGACGTGGGCACCCTGAAATACGGCAACCTCGAGCGCAAGGGCGTGTTCGGCTTCCGCGACGGCGACGGCACCGACCGCCCCGACTGCGTGGAGGGCATCGTGCAGATGCTGCGCGGCGAGAATCCCAGCGAGGTGCTGGGGCGCCTCAAGGAGGCCGTGGCCGAGCTCAACGACGGCACGCTGCCCGGCGGCGTGCGCATCGAGCCCTTCATGGACCGCACGCAGCTGGTGGACACCACGCTCCACACCGTGGGCCACACGCTGCTCGAGGGCATCGTGCTCGTGGTGGTGGTGCTCATCATCTACCTGGGCAGCTGGCGCGGCGCCCTGCTGGTGGCCGCCACCATCCCGCTGTCGCTGCTCATAGCCTTCATAATGATGAAGCTCACGGGCATTCCCGCCAACCTGCTGTCGCTGGGCGCCATCGACTTCGGCATACTGGTGGACGGCGCCATCGTGATGATGGAGACCATCCTGCGCAAGCGCGAGCAAGACCCCGACGCACCGCTGGAGCAGGACAATATCATAAAACGCGCCGCCGACGTGGCCCGCCCCATCTTCTTCTCCACGCTCATCATCATCGTGGCCTATCTGCCGCTCTTCGCCTTCGAGCACATCGAGCGCAAGATGTTCACGCCCATGGCCTACACCGTGGGCTATGCCCTGGCCGGCGCCCTGTGCGTGGCCCTGTTCCTTATTCCGGGCATGGCCTATCTGGTGTACCGCAAGCCGCAGCCGGTGCGCCGAAACCGCACGATGGAGCGCATGACGGCCGCCTACGAGCGCCAGCTGCTGGCGCTGATGAAGCACCCGCGGCGCCTGGCGTGGCCGCTGGGCGCCATCGTGGCCGCCGCGGCAGTGCTGTGCGTCACGGTGGGCAAGGACTTCCTTCCGCCGCTCGACGAAGGCTCGATTTGGATTCAGGTGCAGCTGCCGGCCGGAATCTCGCTGGAGCGCTCCACCGAGATAGGCGACGAGCTGCGCGAGCGCCTGGGCAAGTTCGACGAGGTGAGCTACGTGATGACCCAGGTGGGACGCGACGACGAAGGCGCCGAGGCTTTCTCCCTGAGCCACGTGGAGGTGGGCGTGGGCCTCAAGCCCTACGGCAGCTGGACCACCGGCCGCGACAAAGCCGCCCTGGTGGAGGCCATGGATGCCGAGCTCAAGAACATCCCGGGCATCACCGTGGGCTTCTCCCAGCCCATCATCGACATGGTGATGGACCAGATAGCCGGCGCCCACAGCGACCTGGCCCTCAAGGTCTACGGCGAGAACAACGACACGACGCGCCACGTGGCGGAGGCCATCGAGCGCGTGCTCGCCACCATTCCCGGCGCCGTCGACGTGGCCGTCGACCAGGAGCCGCCCATGCCGCAGCTGCAGATAATCGTCGACCGCGAGCGCATCGCCCGCTACGGCCTCAACGTGTCCGACGTCACCGACCTCATCGAGCTCGTGATAGGCGGCAAGGCCGTGAGCAGCATCTTCGTGGGCAGCAAGAGCTACGACGTGATCTGCCGCTACAACGAGAGCTACCGCGACACCCCCGAAAAGATAGGGGCCCTGCGGCTCACCACGCCCGACGGCGGCGCCGTGGCCCTGTCGCAGGTGGCCGACGTGCGCATGACCACGGGCGCATCCATGATCACCCGCGAGATGAACCGCCGCAACGTGATCGTGCGCGTGAACCTGCGCGGCGTCGACCTGTCGAAATTCCTGGCCGAGGCCCGCGGACGCATCGAGCGCGAGGTGCCCTACGACCACGACAGCATCCGCCTGGAATGGGGCGGCCAGTTCGAGAACCAGTCGCGAGCCTACGGCCGCCTGGCCATCGTGGTGCCCCTGGCGCTGGCCGTGATGCTGTTGCTGCTCATCATAGCCCTGGGCAAGATACGCATGGCGCTGGCCATCTTCGCCATGCTGCCGCTGGCGCTCTTCGGCGGCATGCTGGCCCTGAACCTGCGCGGCATGACGCTGAACGTGTCGTCGGCCGTGGGCTTCATCGCCCTCTTCGGCGTGGCGATCCAGAACGGCGTGATCATGCTGTCGCACATCAACATCCTGCGGCGGCGCCGCGATGCCGCCCGGCTGGAGCGCACCGTGGCCGAGGGCGCCGCCCACCGCTTCCGCCCCATCCTGATGACGGCCTCCGTGGCCGTGCTGGGCCTGCTGCCGGCATCGCTGTCCACCAACATCGGCAGCGACGTGCAGCGCCCGCTGGCCACGGTGATAGTCTACGGCCTGCTCTTCGCCACGGTGCTCACGCTCTATGTGCTGCCCGTGCTCTACTACGCTATTGAAAAACGATATATCAGCAAAGAGAAATGAAATTTTCAACCATCATACTGCTGCTGGCCGCAGCGCCGGCCGCGGCGGCCCCGCTCTCGCTCGACAGCTGCCTGCGCGCCGTGGCCCGCGACAATCTGGCCCTGGCGGCCGAGCGCCTCAACCTGCCCATAGCCGAGGCCGAGGAACGCGCCGCGGCCGTGTTCAACGACCCCACCTTGGGATTTGAATATGCCAACAACGACGACCACCGCATGCAGATGGGCCAGAGCTGGGCCGTGGAGCTGGGCTACACGCTCTCGCCCGGCCGCCGGGCCGCGCGCCGCAGCCTGGCCGCAAGCGAGCGCGAGCTGGCCGGCGCCATGCTCGACGCCGAGCTGCAGCGCATGCGCCTCGTGACGGCCACGGCCTATTTCGACGCCATGCGCGCCGAGATGCTCAACGACGTGGCCGCCTCCATGGCGCGCTCCATGGCCGACATTGCCCGCGGCGACTCCGTGGGCGCCGCCATAGGTCAGGTGCGCCCGGTCGACGCCTCGGCCACCCACATAGCCTCGCACATGGCCGCAGCCGAGGCCGCAGCAGCCACCGCCGAGATGCACAACGCACGCCTGGCGCTGGCCACGCTGATGGGTTGCCCGGAGAGGGCGGCCGAAATACGCACCGACACGGCTGCGCGCATGCTGTATCCCACGGTGAGCGCCGCCGAGGTGGCCGAGATGGCCGTGGAGCGGCGGGCCGACCTGCGCGCCGCCATGAAATCGGCCACCGTGGCCGAGCGGCAGCTGCGCGTGGAGAAGGCCGAGCGCAAGATGGAGTTCGACCTCTCGCTGGGCTACAACTACAACACCGAGGTGCGCAACGAGATAGCCCCGGCGCCCCGCTTCGGAGGCATCAGCGTGGGTGTGAGCATCCCCCTGAAGTTTTCCAACTCCAACCGCGGCGCCGTGACGGCCGCGCGCCTGCGCCACGAGCAGGCCGAGCTGCAAGCCGGCCAGGCAGCCGTGGAGGTGCGCAGCCAGGCACTCGCCGCCGCCGAGAGCTACACCCTGGCCCGCGCCGCGTGGCTCGAGCTGGACGAGAGCGTGATGCACGAGGCCCGCACCATCTACGACGCCTACATCGACTCCTACCGTCACGGCGATGTGTCGCTCGTCGAGCTCATGGACATGCGCGAGCGCTATGCCGAGGTGGTGCGGATGCACATCAACGCACGCCGCAACGTGGCCGTGGCCTACGCCACCCTCCTCGCCGCCTGCGGCATGTAAGCCCCGCCCCAGGCAACAGACCGCGTGGAAAACTCGCGCAGAGACGCAGAGAAAATCATATATCTCCCTGAATAATAAGATACAGCCCATATCTGATGTGACAGGGTCTATGACTCCTGACAGTCAACCCAAATCAGGGAAAGGCACTATCCGGATTTCAGCCTTTAAAAATATTCTCCGCGTCTCTGCGCGAGGGCCATACAGCCGGAACTTTGCAACCGGGTTGCGGGGATTTTTTCGTAACTTTGCGATATGAACATTATAGAGATTTTCTGGGCCATGCTCTGCGAGATGGCCCCCTATCTGCTGCTGGGATTTGCGATTGCGGGCGTGATGCACGCTTTCGTGCCGGCATCGCTATATCGCACCCACCTGGCGCCCAACACTTTCGGCTCGGTGGTGAAGGCCGCGCTCTTCGGCATTCCGCTGCCGCTGTGCTCGTGTGGCGTGGTGCCCACGGCCATGGGCTTGCAACGCGAGGGTGCCTCGCGCGGCGCCACGGTGTCGTTTCTGATAGCCACACCCCAGACGGGCGTCGACTCCATCGCCGCCACCTACTCCATGATGGGTCTGCCCTTCGCGCTGCTGCGCCCGGTGGCCGCGCTGGTCACGGCCGTGGGAGGCGGCGCGCTGGCCAACCGCTTTGCGCGCCGCGGCGGCAACGCCGCAGCCGTGCAGGAGCCCGAAGGCAACCCCGACACGCGCCCCGCAGGCTTCATGGCCCGCGTGCGTGCGGCCGCCGTCTATGGTTTCGGCAACATGATGGAAGACATCGGCCGCTGGCTGCTCATCGGCCTGGTGATCGCTGCCCTTATCACCGCCTTCGTGCCGGCCGACTTCCTGGCGTCGCTCAGCGACTACCCGCTGCTGAGCATGCTGCTGGTGCTGGCGCTGAGTGTGCCCATGTATGTGTGCGCCACGGGGTCTATTCCCATCGCCGTGGCGCTGATGCTCAAGGGCTTGTCGCCCGGCGCCGCCCTGGTGCTCCTGATGGCCGGCCCGGCCACCAACGCTGCATCGCTCATGGTGGTGCACAAGGCGCTGGGCCGCGGCGTGCAGGTGTTCTACGTGGGTGCCATCGTGGTGGGTGCCATGGTGTTCGGTCTGCTGGCCGACTATTTCATGCCCGCCTCGTGGTTTGAGCTGCCCATGGCCGAGACCCTGTCGTGTCCCCACCACAGCGGCGCGGGCACGGGCATGCACAACAGCTGGGTGCAACTGGCCAGCGGCATCGTGCTGTCGCTCATGCTGCTGCGGGCCCTGGCCGTGCGCACCGGCATCCTGCGCAAGCGCCCCGCCCCAGGCTGCTACTGCTGCAACGAACATAATCATCAAAACACAATAGCTATGAAAGAATACAAGATTGACGGCATGATGTGCAACCACTGCCGCGCCAACGTAGAAAAAAGCATCGCCGCCGTGCCCGGCGTGGAGAAGGTGTCGGTAGACCTTGCCGCAGGCCGCGCGCAGGTGGAAGGCACAGCCGCTCCCGAGGCCGTGATTGCCGCCGTGGCCGCCGCCGGCTACGACTGCACCCTGGCCTGATTTCGGCCCGAGGAGACGGGCGGCTCAACAAAATCGGGGGGATGAGTGTTGTAATTGCATACAGCTAATAAATGTTTCAACTATAAAAACTCATCACATGATCAACAAAGCCGCCATATCGCTGATACTGAGCATCGCATCGCTGGGTGCGGGCCGGGCATTCGCCGGAGAGGGCATCAGCGCACTCGACGTGGTGGCAGTGGAGGACTCCGAAATCACCCTTATCCCTGTGCCCGACACTGACGACCTTCTGGCCCAGGCCACCATCTCCACCGACTATCTCACCGCTATCGACCACACGGACGACAAGCACACACCCGTTTCTCCCTACGAGCTCCCCTACTCCTGGAAGGGCAAGAGCCCCGACTGGCACCGCCTGTGGCTCAACACCGCCGTCTATGCCGGCGCCATGGTGGGCACCCTGGGAGTGCTGGAATGCCTGCCCGAGGACGCCACCAGCTGGAACCGCGCCGAAATACGCCAGGTGCCCATGTTCAAGCGCTGGTACAGAAACGTGTTCAAAATCGGTCCCACCTGGGACGGCGACTCCTGGATTTTCAACTATATCATGCACCCCTATGCCGGGGCCGTCTACTTCATGTCGGCCCGCTCCGTGGGCTTCAACTTCGGCCAGAGCATGCTCTACTCGGCCTTCATCAGCACGGTGTTCTGGGAGTTCGGTATCGAGGCTTTCATGGAACCGCCGTCGATACAGGACATCTTCATCACGCCCGGCGTGGGTAGCCTCATAGGCGAAGGTTTCTACCGCCTGAAGCGCCACCTGGTGGCCAACGACTACCGCCTCGCGGGCTCCAAGGTGCTGGGCAACATCGTGGGCGTGATCATCGACCCCGTGAACGAGCTCATGGGCCTCTTCACCGGCAACCCCGCCCGCGTGGAAGCCGCCCGTCGCCACGGCCGCACCTCGTCCATCATGCCCGCCAACGTGGGCGGCGCCCCCGGCTTCACCTTCAGTTGCACATTCTGAGCCAGCCCCTCGTCTGCACGTAGATACAGAAGGACAAAAAGCCAAAAGAAACAAAAAGGCCTGCGCCCCACCGCGCAGGCTATTTTTTTGAGGGGATGGCCTCGCGCAGAGCCGCAGAGAAGAACCTAACAAGCTGTAGCCCTGGAGGGACGCTTTTTAAGCGTCCACCCCCGCATGGCGCCCTAAAATAGCTATTTAAGCTATAATAGCTACTATAGCTATAATAGAAAATAAAGGACGCGCCGGGGAGCGCGGCTATGGCCCACATCCTTCACAATCGGGCGAGCGGCCCGCGCGGGGTCATGCGAGCCTGATGGGCTCCCGCTGCAAAACAAAACGAGCCCGCAACCGGGGCTGCGGGCTCGCTGAGCGTTGAGGTAGGTTAATAAGTCACTTTTTCTTTGACGTAGTTCGACGACCACTTGGGCGCGGCGGCGGGATTGGCGAGCCACTTGGTGAAGTCGGGGTAGGCCTCGCTGATGTTCACGCGCTCCTGGGGCCAGTACCAGGTGTAGCCCGGAACGAGAATCATCTGCGGGGCCACTTCGCCCTTGCTCGGGTTGGGGCGGCCCACTACGTAGGTGCCCTGACCCATCACGAGATTGTCGGCGCGGTGCATGCCTTGCTCGGTGTCGTTCATGGCATCGATGCCTAAGGTGTTCTCCTTGTCGACCACTACGGCAAATCCGGCCAGGGTCTTATTGGCTACGGATGCATGAAGCGTGCTGTTTTCAAAGGTGCCGCTGGCTACGTCGTAGCCCACGCCAAGCTGAGTGTCGATGGGAATGGCAAATTCCACAGCCTTTGGCTTCAGATTTTGATCCTTTTCGCCGGTATTTACCATAGTAGTGTACGAATCGGCACCAAGCCAGGAATGAATCTCCTTGCCCACGATATAGGTTGCTTCAGTAAGATTGTCGAGCGATGCCGTGAATTGTTTTACTGCGTTGTTTGCAACAGAGTATTTGAGTAACGCGGTTTCGTTGCGTCCATCGGGGATAACGGGAGTTGGACTCACCTTGCCTGTGTAGGTAATATAAAGGGGCATAGTGCCGCCTGCAGCTTTCGGGGTAACGGTGATAACGCGCACCGGCTCTGCATCACGCGGACCCCATTCCCTTACATTATTGTTGGAGGCTCCGTAATTTTCTGTATTAAGATCCCTGATCTGGTCGGAGAATGTAAACACAGCATCATTGAAATCCCAGTCGTCGGTAGCTCCAAGATCTTCGGCGGCAATTGTCCAGATATATTTATCCGGAGAGCTTACGGTGGCCGATGATGATCTCTGAGTAGGTATGTATAGGAATACTACGTCACAAAAATCCCGTATGTCATCCGATGCTATTTGAGTGGGCGCAGTGTTGAATCCTATTAAAAACACCCCGTCTACGGTTAGTTTTGCAAAAAAACTTCCGTCGTCACCCTTCAGGTTATTCTTATTGTCGTAGATGTAATAGTCCTTATTTTTGGGCGAGAAATGGCAGGTACTGAAATATGCCAGATTCAATCCCTGCAAAGGCACATCATAGTAACCGTCCCAGAAAGCCTGGTTTCTATACGGACTTTCAGAGCTCAAGGAGAAGTCGCCCCCATTGCCGAATCCATATTGGAGTTCAAGATACCACTGTTTTGAGCTCCAAAGTTTTCGTTCCGGATCGAGTACATCTTCCACTTTAATTCCTCGGCACAATATGATTTCATCAGTGTATTCTTCCCCAGGATAGGGCTTTGATGAAAAAGCGTGGTCATAAAGACTTTTTATCTCTCCAATTTCACTATATGTAGATGGCATGTATTTGAGCGAACTGAAGGGATTTGTGTTGTAATCAAACTTCAATTCGGCAGTCCACACATCATCTTGCCTTCCATACCGCGAGTCGGAAATAAGCACCTTATAGTCCGATATATTATTCCTGTCGGCCCTATAGTAGACGGGGAATATATAACCTTCCTTCTTGCGAAACAGATATAAATCTCCGCGATTCTTAAGCTTGCTTTCCTCCTGCGGATAGTTTGAGAAGAATTCATCGAGAAAATCCGACTGTCGAAATGCAAGATATGGATTGTCGCCAGGGTTTTTAGGTGGATTTATCACCATCTCGTCCTTAATCTCGTCGAGATTTACAAGGGCATTTGTGGCCACCGTGCGGGCTCCTTTATTGGTGGCGATTTTGAGCTGCGACACGGTGCGGGGGATGGTCACGGGCACGGCGGTGGTGCCGGCGGGCACATGGCAGTCGGCGAAGAGGTATTCTTCGCCATCGATTTCGGCCGTCACGGTGATGTGGTCGCCGGCGGCGCTGGTCACCTTGAGGCCGGCGGTGGTGGCCATGGAGAAGTCGTGGCCCTGGGCCGGTACGCCGAACTCTTTGACAAACTCGCGGTTGTACTCCTCGGTGGGCGAGACGGTCTGCGGCTCGTCGGCGCTGCAGGCTGCGAGCAGTGCCATCCACAGGAGCAGCAAGAGGTTGAGTGTTTTTTTCATAAGGATATGATTCCGTTAAGCCTCCGGCCGCCTTGATGGCTGATATTTAGATGTTTAGAAAACGAAAAGCGTGGGGCCGTACCTGTTGCCCGTTCCGCTTGTTGAGGCCCTGGAATTGCCCATCTTCGTAGAACGAGCAAACCTGCAGAAGCCTCACGCAGAATATATGCAGATACACCGGATGCACACGCTCCCGCGCGTAATCCGGCAGATAATACATATCCACGAGACGTCTACTGTTTGCTTCATTCTTGACGAAGATCGAAATTTTCCAGGTTTCAACAAGCCAAGAAAGAGCGCCGAGTAACGCTTTTATTAATTATGTGTGCAAACCCGCCCGCTTGGCCCTTGACCGGGCTTCTGCGTTGCGGCCTGCGCCACAAAGATAGAAAGAAATTTTCATTCCGGCAATAGTTTTGTGTATATCGTTGATACAAAAGATCAAAAAGGGCAAAAGCAACAAAAAAAAATTGCTGGGGGTTGGCCTCGCTCGGAGCCGCAGTGTAATTTCAAAGGCGCTTGGAGGGACGCTTTTCAAGCGTCCCCCTCCCCGCATGGCCCTCCGACAATGCTCCAATACCTCCCCCCCCGGCAGTCCGGCGGCGTTAGCCGCGTCGGGTAACGTCAAAGCAAAGGGGCGCTTCGGAGATGCGCTGTAATCTCACACGAATTTGTGCAATAACATCGCCTCTCCGAGGCTCTTCCATGGATTCGGCTGTTCCTCAGGCCTCGCTGCGCTCGACCTGAGGCTAAGGGACATCGCGTCTCCGACGCTCCCCCCAGATGACCGGCGGCGTTAGCCGCGTTGGCACCGCTCCCACCCAACGAGCTCCGCGCATTAGCGGGGCGTCTGTGGCATCAACAGTTGCACCTCTTCGAGGCGCTGTGGCCTGGGGGGGCGGCAACCACAAGCTGCGCACGGTTCTGCCGCGCTTGCATGTGGCTATATACGTGGAGCGGCGCTGCCGCTCTCGACCTTCTAAGAAAAATATGTGGTGGCGCCCGGATGCGCTGACCGGCGTTCTCTCCCCTTAATGATATAGGGCAAGCCCTCTCTGCGCCTCTGCGCGATTGTTTCCACGCATTTGCCGGTCCTATAGTTATGGGCCGGCTGACGGGTTTTTGCGATTTTTGGGGATTTTTTGCATGTAGTTCGATTTTTATTGCTAATTTTGGGGCTGCGCCTTGTGCGTAAAACACTTAATAAGCAAATATGGAAACGAACGAATCCTCCTTGAGCGCTGTAAACGCCGAGGAAATCCTCACCCCGGCACCCGCAACCGGTGCCGAAGCACCCGACGGAGCTGCAGAAGTTGCCGCCGAGATGGAAATGACTGAAGCTATCGAACAGGAAGACGCCGCCGAGCACAGCCATCGCCCGGCCACGGCCGAAGAGGTGATCGCAGCTGCCTGCGACATCCTGGCCCGCGAGGCGTCGGAAATCACGAGCGACGATGTGCGCCGCCTGCGCTCGGCATGGAACATGCTGCGCCCGTCGGCTCCGGCCGAAGGCGAGGGCGAGGAGCCCGACGCGCAGGCTGTGGCCGAGGCCGTGAAGCAGGAGGAGATGTTCGCTGCCATTCTCGCGCAGATACGCGACAAGAAGGCGTCGTGGACGGCACAGCTCGAGGCCCAGCGCGCTGCCAACCTGGAGCGCAAGAACGCCATCATAGCCGAAATCAACGCCCTGGCCGAGGACACCGACAATGTGAACCGCACATTCCCGCGCTACCGCGAGCTGCAGGACGAGTTCAACGCCATCGGCGCCGTGGAGCCCACGGAGGAGACGGCCGTGTGGAAGCGCTTCCAGGACGCGCGCGAGCATTTCAGCGACAACCTGAAGATAAACAAGGAGCTGCGCGACTACGACTTCAAGAAGAACCTCGACACGAAGACCCTGCTGATATGCGAGGCCGAGAAGCTGGCCGACGAGCAGGACGTGATCACGGCCCACCGCCGCCTGCAGGAACTGCACGAGAAGTGGCGCCAGGCCGGCCCCGTGGCCAAGGAGCTGCGCGACGAGATCTGGGACAAGTTCCGCGCCGCCAGCGCCGTTGTGAGCAAGCGCTATCAGGCCTACTTCGAGGAGCGCAAGGCCAAGGAGGCCGAAGCCGAGGCTGCCAAGGAGGCCCTGTGCGCTGCCGTGGAGGCTATAGACACGGCCGAGCTCTCCGGCTTCAACGCCTGGGAAAAGGCCACGGCTGCCATCCAGGAGCTGCAGAAGCAGTGGCGCGAGCAGGGCTATGCCTCGCGCCGCGCCAACCGCGAGCTCTTCGCCCGCTTCCGCGCCGCCTGCGACAAGTTCTTCGCCGCCAAGGCCGAATACTTCCGCGACACCCGCGAGCAGCTGGCCGCCAACCTTGCCGCCAAGACCGCCCTGGCCGAGGAGGCCGAGGCGCTGAAAGACAGCACCGAATGGTCGAAAGCCGGCGCCCGCTTCGTGGAGATGCAGCAGCAGTGGCGCACGATAGGCCCTGTGGCCAAGCGCCACAGCGACGCCGTGTGGCGCCGCTTCATGGATGCCTGCAACCACTTCTTCGACAGCAAGAAGAAGGCCGGCAGCGGCAAGCGCAGCGAGGAAAACGCCAATCTCGAGGCCAAGCGCGCCCTGGTGGAGCGCCTTAAGGCCCTGAGCGCCGACCAGCCCCGCGCCGAGCTGCAGGCCGCCATCAAGGCCATCCAGGACGAGTGGCAGACCATAGGCCACGTGCCCTTCAAGGAGAAGGATAAGATCTACGACCAGTATCGCGCCTGCCTCGACAGCCTGCGCGACGGCATGAGCAACAACCGCCGCCGCGAGCGCCGCGAGCAGTTTGCCGCCGCCGTGGCCGGCATGGAGGGCGACGCCGCCGCCCGCGAGCGCGACCGCCTGGCCCGCATCGTGGAGGCCAAGCGCGCCGAGCTGCGCACCCTGGAGAACAACCTGGGCTTCCTCAACGCCAAGAGCAAGAGCGGCAACTCGCTGCTGCGCGGCTTCGAGGAGAAGATAGAGCGTCTGAAAGCCGACATCGCCGAAATGGCCGAGCAGCTGAAGACCCTTGCGAAATAAACAGTAACTCACCCGCGCCGGGCGAGCCGCGGCTCGCCCGGCCATAACCTTGCAGGCCAATGATTCAGCCGGGATACGTTGCCCGCGGTCGCTACATACCGCTGCTCTTCGCCATAGCCGACGTGGCAATGGTGAACGCGCTTTTTGCGCTCCTGTGCGTGCTGCGGCCGGAAATAGCCGCCGGCGGCAGCTGGCACCTGCCCGCGCTGCTGGTGAACCTGGCGCTGGTGCCGGAGCTGTGGTGGGGCCTGCGGCGCAGCCTGTGGCGCGCCCTGCAGCTCGATGTGGTGACGCGCCAGGCCCTGAGCGACACGGCGTTGCACGCCCTCTTCTTCATATCCCTGCTGGCCATAGCGGCGCCGGACCGCATCCCGGTGGCCGACCTGGCGCTGTTCTACGCCATGATGTTCGGCGGCATGCTGCTGCTGCGCCTGTCGTCGCGCGCCTATCTGAAACACTACCGCCGGCGCGGCCGCAGCTATGCCCGCGTGGTGATAGTGGGCGCCACCGCCACCGGCGAGCGTTTCGCCTCCGAGCTGTGCCGCGACGCCGGCTACGGCTACCGCCTGCTGGGATTCTTCGACGATGAATGCCCCGAGGGATTCAGCGGCAAGTATCTGGGCCGGCTCGACGAGCTGGCCGACTTCATAGCCCGCGAGCGCGTGCACCAGGTGTTCTACTGCGGCAGCGGCAGCGGCAGCACCGACGGGCGGCGCGCCGCCGAGGTGCTGAAGGTGGCCGACGACTGCGGCTCGGAATTCTTCTTCGTGCCGCGCCTGTCGCGCTACGTGCAGCGCGATTTCGACCTCATGACCGTGGGCACGATGACGGTGATGGCCGTGAAGCGCAACCCGCTGAAATCGCCCGTGAACCGCGCCGTGAAACGACTTTTCGACATCGCGGTGAGCTCGGCATTCCTGTGCCTGTATCCGCTCATCTACGTGCCGGTGGCGATAGCCATCAAGCTGTCGTCGAAAGGCCCGGTCTACTTCAAGCAACAGCGCACCGGCTATCACGGCCGCACCTTCACCTGCCTGAAATTCCGCACCATGCGCAGCAGCAGCGACGCCGACAGGCGCCAGGCCACGGCCGGCGACCCACGCGTGACGCGCATAGGCGCATGGCTGCGCCGCACCAGCATCGACGAGTTGCCGCAGTTTATTAATGTGTGGCGCGGCGACATGTCGATAGTGGGTCCGCGCCCCCACATGCTCAAGCACACCGACGACTACAGCCAGCTGATAGACCGCTACATGGCGCGCCACGCCGTGAAGCCCGGCATCACGGGCTGGGCGCAGGTCAACGGCCTGCGCGGCCCCACCGACGAGCTGTGGAAGATGGAGCGCCGCGTGGAGGCCGACGTGTGGTATATCGAGCACTGGACGCTGCTGCTGGACATGAAAATCATGGTGCGCACCGTGATCAACGCCCTGGCCGGCGATGAAAATGCCGTGTAACAATCAAACTGTCTTCAACATAAAATTCACATCTTTAATAAGGGCCTGGCTGGCGGCGATGCTTGTGGCGTTGCCCGCATGGCTGCGCGCCACGGCGGCGCCACAGCTGCCGGAGACCGAGCCCGCGTGGAAAAACGTGTCGGTCGACGGCAAGAAGGTGGCCGTGTTCAGCATCCTGCGCGACAGCCGCGGGCTGATGTGGCTGGGCACCAACAACGGCCTGTTTTTCTACGACGGCGCCTCCACCCACGCCGTGGGGCGCCGCGAGCTGGCAGGCTCGCAGGTGCATGCGCTGGCCGAGATGGACGGCCGCCTCTACGTGGGCACCAACAACGGCCTGCGCATACTCGACTATGCCACAGGCGATTTCTCCGACGCCGGGCTCTATGCGCCGCGCGAGATACGCGCCCTGATGGCCGGCGAGCGCGAGCTGTGGATAGGAGGCCTGAACGGCATCTACGTGCTCGACACCGAGGCCGACAGCCTGCGCGACCTCTCGGCCGGCCTGCCCCACCGCTCGGTATACTCCATCCTGCGCGACAGCCGCGGAGTGGTGTATGCCGGCACCTACAGCGGTCTGGCCAGGCTGAACAGCCGCACGGGGGCCTTCGAGGCCGTGAGGATGCGCGACAGCGCCGGCCGGCAGGCTCCACGCGTGTTTTTCGCCAACTGCCTGCTTGAAGACATCGACCACGAGGGCATCTACGTGGGCACCGAGGGCGCCCTCTACCGCTACTCGCCCGTGGCCGACAGCTGGGAGAGAATCCCGGCCGTGGACCGCAACAACATCAAGAGCATGGCCCACGGCGAGGGCGGCCACATACTGATAGGCACCGACAACGGCGTGTTCGACATAGGCGGCGACAGCGCCCGCCACTACCGCCACAACTCCAGGCGCGAGCTGAGCCTGGCCGACAACGAGATATGGTGTATTTTCGCCGACGGCGACCACAACGTGTGGGCCGGCCACGAGCGCGGCTTCTCCATAGCCTCCAACTCCGCCTCCATCCGCACCGTGAAGCTGAGCGACCTGGTGAACTCCGGCGAGGGCAACGACATCTACGACATCTTCCGCGACAGCCGCGACGGTCTGTGGCTCACGGGCTCGAACGGCGCCATACACCTCGACGCCGGCGCCGGCGCGCGCTGGTATCGCCACGACGGCACGCCGGGCTCGCTGTCGCACAACCGCATCCGCGACGTGCACGAAGACGCCGCCGGCGACATCTGGATGGCCACCGACGGCGGCATCAACCGCTTCAACCGCCGCAGTGGCGCCTTCGACGTGTATCACGTGACGGACAGCGCCGGCGAGCACAACTCCAACTGGGTCTACGCCATCGTGGACGACGGCGACTCCTACCTGGTGGGCGGCTTCCTGAGCGGCCTGCAGCGCGTGGACAAGAGCCGCTTCGCGCCAGGCGGCGCCACCATCGTGGCCGACCGCTCCGTGAACGCCGACTCCCGGGGCCTGCGGCTGCGCAACGACCTGGTGAACAACGTGGAGAAAGACCGCGACGGCAACCTGTGGGTGCTCCTGTTCCGCGACAGCGTGCTCACGCGCTACGACTTCGCCACGGGCGATGCCACGGGCTACGACATCCGCAGCATCGCCGGCGAGTATCCCAACTGCATAGCCACCGACAGCGCCGGGCGCATGTGCTGCGCCTTCAGCGGCGGAGTGACGGTGATAGACCGCGACGGCAGCCACCGCACGGTGCACTTTCCGCCCACGGGCAGCGACGAGTCCATCCTGGCCATGGGCAGGGTGGGCGGCGGCGTGTGGGTGTCCACCCAGAGCAACGTGTGGAGCATCGACACCCGCAGCGGCGAGGCCACGCTGCTGCCCATCCCCCAGAAATCCTACACGGCCATCTACGAAGACCCCGGGCGCCGCAAGGTGTATCTCGGCGGCACCGACGAGATTCTCGAGGTGGACCTCGAGGAAATGGCCGTGGAGCGCGACTACAAGACCATAAGGATAGTGCTCGACGACCACGGCGGCCGCCTCGACCTCTCCGACCTGATGAGCGGCGCCGGCGGTCTCACGATACCCTACGGCGGCAGCTTCACCCTGGTGGTGGGCACGCTCAACTACTCGCCCGAAGCCGTGCAGCGCTACATGTACAAGCTCACGGGCGACGGCGAGGGCGACGACCCGGCCCAGAGCTGGATAGTGCTGCCCGAGGGCGCCAACACCATCACGCTCTCCGACCTGCGCATGGGCAGCTACAACGTGCTGGTGAAGGTGCTGGGCTCAGATGCGCCGCCCGCCACGGTGCCGTTGCGCGTCGAGGCTCCCGCGGCCCTGTCGTGGTGGGCCATCGCGCTGTATGCCCTGGTGGCCGTGGCGGCCGTGTGCTGGCTGGTGTGGTATCTGCGGCGCAAGAACACCCGCGCGCTGCGCGAGCAGGAGCGGCAGGCCGCGCTCGAAAACGTGGAGCGCAAGCTCTCGTTCCTCTCCACCATCTCCCACGACCTGAAGACGCCGCTGTCGATGATACTCGGCCCCGTGAGCATGCTCAAGGAGAAGGCCGGCGATGCCGAAAGCCGCCGCAGCCTCGAAACCGTCTACGACAACGCCGTGCGCCTCAACAACATGATACACCGCACGCTGGAGCTGCAGCACCTCGAGGACGCCGGCGACAGCATGCTTATATTGTCGACGCTCGACGTGGTGGATTTCTGCCGCGGAGTGTTCGACGTGTTCAAGGACAACAATCCGTCGAAGAACTTCGTGTTTCACGCCTCCGAGGCCCCGGTTTTCATAGAGGCCGACGCCGTGAAGCTCGAATCGGTGGTGACCAACCTGCTGTCGAACGCCTGCAAATACTCCGACGACGGCGCCACCATATCGTGCGGCGTGGCCCGCAAGGACGGCCGCGTGGAGATAGTGGTGTCCGACGACGGCCTGGGCATAGCCGAGATAGACCAGCCGCTGGTGTTTCAGCGAATGTTCCGTGCGCCGGCCACATCGCAGCTGCGCGACGGCACCGGCCTGGGCCTCTACCTGATAAAGCGCTACATCGAGCTGATGGGAGGCACCATCGAGCTCTACAGCCGCGAGGGACAGGGCACGGCCTTCGTTGTGGAGCTGCCCGCCGCCGAGACATACCCCGCCGCCACGGCGCAGAGCCACGGGGGGCAAGCGGCCGGGCTGCCCGGCGTGCTCCTGGTGGAAGACAACCAGCAGATTGCCGGCTTCATAGCCGGACTGCTGGCCGACAAGTACACCGTGCAGCGGGCCGACAACGGCCGCACGGGGCTGTCCATCGCGGCCTCCTTCGTGCCCGACGTGATTATCGCCGACGAGATGATGCCCGTGATGAGCGGCCTTGAGATGGTGAAGGAGCTGAAGCAGAATCCGCGCCTGGCCGCCATCCCCATAATCATGCTCACGGCCAAGAACGACAACGCCACCGAAAACGAGAGCATCAAGCTGGGCATCGACGTGTTCATGGCCAAGCCCTTCGAGCCCCACGCCCTGCTGGGCCGCATAGAGCAGCTGCTGAAGGCGCGCCGGGAAATCAAGGAACGGCTGCGCATCCAGGCCATAGCTGAGGCCGAGGCGCGCCCCATCGAGGCCGAGACGGCCACGGAGAAGGCCCTGGCCAAGATTGCCCGCACTATAGAGGAAAACATCTCCGATCCGGACCTGAACGTGAATCTGCTGTGCGAGAAAAGCGACATACCCAACAAGCAGCTCTACCGCCTGATCAAGAAATACATGGGGATGTCGCCGCTCGACTATATCCGCAGCGTGAGGCTGCAGAAAGCGGCGGTGCTCCTGAGCCAGAAACGCTTCACGGTGGCCGAGGTGAGCTACATGGTGGGCTTCAAGACGCCGTCGTATTTCGCCAAGTGCTTCCAGGAGCGCTACGGCGTGAAGCCCAGCGAATACCGCAGCGACGACAACGTGTAAGAGTGACTATTCAGCGTATTGGCATTGTATATGGGAAAAATCGCGCAGAGAATTCTTACAAGTAGTTGTGATTCAACAACGGAGAGCGTCGGAGACGCGACATTCCTTAACCTCAGGTCGAGCGCAGCGAGGCCTGAGGGACCGTCCAAAAGGTTCCGGCGCTTCGGAGATGCGCTGTTTTCACACACAGATTTGTGTAATGACATCGCCTCTCCGACGCGGCTTTTAATCTGAGTCAATAAGCGTCCCCCCTCAAAGACGGAATACGAGCGACGCGCCGGGGGCGCGTTCTTTCTCAACTGGCTGAATAGTTACTCTAAGGTGCAATCCCACAATAATGCAACAAATCGGGCACGGGGCGGAAATGTTGCATCTATTGTCCGATTTCTTCTTGCTCCTTTATTATATAGGAGCTATCTTTGCGCCACTTAAATCAAGCCAGTAAAAGAACAAACCATAAAAACACATACTATGAACAAAGCAATCGGCAAAACCGAAAGGAAGCTGAGATGGTGGGCCACGCTGCTCGCCCTGCTTCTCCTCCCCGTTTCGGCACAGGCACAGGCCCAGCGCTCCGTAGCCGGCACTGTGACCGACGAGACAGGCGAGCCCCTGATAGGCGCATCGGTCAAGGTCGTGGGCCAGTCGATAGGCGTGGCCACCGACATCGACGGCCACTATCTCATCAAGGTGCCCGACGGCGCCCGCCAGCTCACATTCTCCTATGTGGGATACAACAACCTCACGGCCGACATCACCGGCGACGTGCTGGACGTGACGCTCACGCCCAACAGCGAGTCGCTCGACGAAGTGGTGGTGATAGGCTACGGCGTGCGGAAGAAAGACGACCTCACGGGCGCCATCTCCAGCGTGAGCGAAAAGGATTTCAACAAGGGCATGATTTCTTCGCCCGAAGAACTCATCAACGGCAAGATTGCCGGCGTGCAGATCACGAGCGCCGGCGGCTCGCCCAACGCCGGCAGTACCATCCGCGTGCGCGGCGGCGCCTCGCTCAACGCCTCCAACGACCCTCTGATCGTGCTCGACGGCGTGCCCATGGAAGTGGGCGGCTCCATCAACGGCAGCGGCAACTTCCTGAGCCTCATCAACCCCAACGACATCGAGAGCATGACCATCCTGAAGGATGCTTCGTCGACGGCCATTTACGGCTCTCGCGCGTCGAACGGCGTAATCATCATCACCACCAAGAAAGGTTCGGGCGATGGCGTGAAGGTGTCGTTCTCCACCACCAACTCCGTGTCGCACAAGACACGCGTGGCCCAGAACCTGGGCTACGACGAGTTCATCAACGCCGTGCGCACCTTCGGCACCGCGGCCCAGAACACGCTGCTCGACGAGGGCATGGCCCTGTACGGCGCGCGCACCGACTGGAACGATGAAATCTACCGCACGGCCTTCGGCACCGACAACAACATCAGCGTGGGCGGCCGCGTGGGCTTCCTGCCCTTCCGAGTGTCGATAGGCGCCATGGACCAGAACGGCATCCTGCACACCGACAACGCCCAGCGCTACACGGCCAACATCAACCTTACGCCCTCGTTCTTCGCCGACCACCTGCGCGTGAACCTCTCGGCCAAGGGCACCTACTCCAAGAGCCGCTTCGCCAACACCGGCGCCGTGTGGAACGCCATGGCCTACGACCCCACCCGCCCCGTCTACGACCCCGAAAGCATCTTCGGCGGCTTCTACGAGGTGATCGACAACTCCGGCCGCCCGGCCCAGGGCGCCATCGCCAACCCCATGGCCATGCTCATGCAGTCGAGCTACAAGTCGAAGGTGAAGCGCATCATAGGCAACGCCGATGTGGACTACCGCCTGCACTTCCTTCCCGAGCTGCGCCTGCACGTCACCGGCGCCTACGACTACTCCACGGGCTACACCGACAACTACGTGCCCGCCGAGAACTTCAGCCAGTTCAGCAACGGCGGCCAGGACTATCGCGTGGGTCCGCAGAAGAACTACAACCGCCTGTTCACGGTCTATGCCAACTACAACAAGGACTTCGACGCCATCCGCTCCAATGTGGACGTGACCCTGGGCTACGACTACCAGCACTGGAAATACACCATCCCGTCGTACGACGTGAAGAACGTGGCCGGCGAGGTGACATCGACTTCGCCCGCCGTGGACGAGCGCCACAACCTGCAGTCGTACTACGGCCGACTGAACTACACGCTCATGAACCGCTACCTCATCACGGCCACCTTCCGCCGCGACGGCTCGTCGCGCTTCGCCAAGGACAACCGCTGGGGCACCTTCCCCTCGGCCGCTCTGGCATGGCGCGTGTCGCAGGAAGACTTCTGGCAGGGAATAGCCGGCGTGATGAACGACTTCAAGCTGCGCGCATCGTACGGCGTCACGGGCCAGCAGGACGGCATAGGCAACTACCTGTTCATGCCCTCCTACACCATCTCGCTGCCCGGCGCCTACTATCCCGTGGGAACCCTGGTGCCCACCTATCGCCCCGAGGCCTACAACGACCGCCTGAAGTGGGAAACCACCAAGTCGTGGAACTTCGGTATTGACTTCGCCTTCATGAACAACCGCATCCACGGCACGGCCGACTTCTACACCCGCCGCACCGAGGACCTGCTGGCCACGGTGCCCGTGCCCGCCGGCACGAACTTCACGCGCGAGATGCTCATGAACGTGGGCAACATGTCGAGCAAGGGCGTGGAGCTGGCCATCAACGCCAATATCATCAACACCCGCGACTGGAACTGGACGGCCACGTTCAACGCCACCTGGCAGCGCGTGCGCATCACCAATCTGACGCTCAATCCCGAGTCGCCCAGCCCTGACACTCCCGTGGGCTGGATAGAATCCACCCCCATCCAGGTGTTCTCCACCGACTACGCTCCCTACAGCTACTTCCTGTACAAGCAGCTCTACGACGCCGAGACCGGCCTGCCCGTCGAGGGCCTCTACGCCGACCTCAACGGCGACGGCGAAATCAGCGACGCCGACCGCTACCACAGCCACAGCCCGCTGCCCGACTGGATTTTCGGTTTCAGCACATCGCTCAACTACAAGAAGTGGACGCTCTCCACCTCGCTGCGCGCCAACGTGGGCCACTATCTCTACAACGGCTCGGCAGCCAACATGGGCGCCTGGGAGTGCACCACCTGGAGCGCCGGCCAGATCAACAACCTGAACGCGTCGTTCCTGGACACGCAGTTCCGCCACCGCCAGTACATGAGCGACCACTACCTGCAGAACGCTTCGTTCCTGCGCATGGACAACCTGCAGCTCACCTACGACTTCGGCCGCGTGTACCGCACCCTGAACGTGCACGTCTCGGCCATGGTGCAGAACGTCTTCACCGTGACCAAGTACAAGGGCGTAGACCCCGAGGTGGCCGGCGGCATCGACAACTCGGTGTATCCGCGCCCGCGCACCTTCTCCCTCACCGTGGGTCTCAACTTCTAATACTCCACAGCCATGAATATAGTTAAAAACATACTGTTCAAGACTTTCACCGCCGGTGCGCTGCTCGTGGCATCGCTGGGCATGCCCTCCTGCACCGACCATCTCAACCAGGCACCCCACACCGGATTCACCTCGGAGATGGTGTATTCGTCGCTCGACGGCTACCGCTCCGTGCTGGCCAAGATTTACGGCACCTACACGCTGGTGGGCCAGGAAAAGGGCGGCGGCGTGGACATCGCCTCCTACAGCGGCCACGACCTGCTGCGCTGCCTGTTCAACCTGCAGGAAGGCCCCACCGACGAGTGTGCCTTCCGCTGGATGTCCGGCGACAACCTCTATGCGCTGGCCTACATGCAGTGGGACGCATCGGACCCCGGCGTGAGCGACGTGTACTACCGCCTGTACTACTCCATAGCCGTGGTGAATGAATTTCTGCGCCACACGGGCGACGACGCCATCGCCGGATTCGATGCCGCCACGCAGGAGACCATCCGCGGCTTCGAGGCCGAGGCCCGCTTCGTGAGGGCCCTGGACTACTGGTTTGTGCTCGACCTTTACGGCAAAGGCCCCTATGTGGACGTGAACACGCCCACCACCGCCTTCACACCCGAGGCCTACGACTCCAAGCAGCTCTTCAGCTACATCGAGAGCGAGCTGCAGGAGCTGGAGGGCCTGCTGCCTGACACCAACGACTACGGCCGCGCCACCAAGGCCACGGCCTGGGCGCTCGCCAGCCGTCTCTACCTGAACGCCGAGGTGTACACCGGCACCAGCTACGCCACCGAGTGCATCTCGGCCTGCAAGAAAATCATGGCCACCGGCCGCTTCTCGCTGGAGCCCGACTTTGCCAAGCTGTTCAACGCCGACAACCACAAGCGCACCAATGAAATCATCTACGGAATCTATGCCGATGGCGAAAACGCCATGACATGGGGCTCCGGCACGAATCTGGTGCACGGTTCATGCGGCAGCGACAACTCGCAGGACCCCACGAAGTACGGCATCAAGAGCGGCTGGGGCAACTACCGCGTGCGTGGCGAATATGCCGAGCTCTTCGGCGACGTGGCCTCCAGCACCGACGGCCGCTGCCTGCTGTGGACCGACGGCCAGAACCAGTACTTCGACAACGCCCTGGACGACGGCACCTGCGGCTACCACTCCGAGAAGTGGACCAATCTGACCGACGAGGGCGAGATGTCCGGCGACCCCGCCACAGGCGGCGCCAATACGGACTTCCCCATGTTCCGCCTGGCCGAAATCTACCTGAACTGCGCCGAGGCCGTGCTGCGCGGCGGCACGGGCATGAGCCGCAGCGAGGCCCTGGGCCTCGTCAACGAGATTCGCGCCCGCGCCTATGGCGATGACAGCGGCAATATCTCCGACGCCCAGTTCAACCTCGACTTCATCCTCGACGAGCGCGGCCGCGAGATGCTCTACGAAAACGTGCGCCGCACCGACCTGGTGCGCCACGGCAAGTTCACCACCGGTGCCTATATCTGGCAGTGGAAGGGCGGCGTGGCCGCCGGACGCGCCGTAGACGCCCGCTACAACCGCTACCCCATCCCGGCCAGCGAAGTTTCGGCCAACCCCAACCTGTCTAACCCCGAATACTAATACACGATGAAACTCAGAAATCAGCTTCTGCCGTGCGCCGCGCTGCTGGCTGCCGCCATGCTGGGCGCCTGCGACAACGACAGGGACATAATATACATCAACGAGCCCGACGAGATAGTGCTCGCCGGCAACGACGGCGACATCGTGCTGCGGGCCGACGCGCTGGACGCCCTGGCCCTCACGCTGTACTGGAACGACAACGGCTCGCTCTCGACCAGCGACGTGCGCGTGGACGCACCGCAAAACGTGGTGCGCAACACCATCGAACTGGCTGCCGACGAGGCCTTCTCGACCAAAACCGAGATTAGCGTCGAGGCCGGGACCTACGAATATCAGTTCACCACCCGCGACCTGAACGGCTATCTGTCGAAACTGGGCTTCAGCCCCGAGGTGAGCTCGCCTCTCTACATCCGCATAGGCGGCCGCGTGGCCGACAATCTGGCACCCACCTACTCCCAGGTGCTTAAGGTGAACGTGACACCCTACCACATCGACACCACCACGGGTCTTTATCTCAATACGTCGATGGAACAGGTGCACGAGCTGTACAGCGCCGGCGACGACGGCGTATATGCAGGCTTCATCGGAGCAGGCGCCTGGGAGAACTGGTGGCTGCGCGAAGGCGACGGCACCACCTGGGGCAACGACGGAGTGAGCGGCACGCCCTTCGTGATTTCCTCGGCATCGACATCGTGGAATTTCTGGTATCCCGGCGTTTCGGGATGCTACTACACGGTGGTGAACACCCCCAAGAACGAGTGGACGGCCCTGCTTGTGGAATCGCTCGCCGTGGGCGGCGACATCGAGGGCGAAATGACCTACGACCGCAAGGCCAACCAGTGGTCGCTCCACGTGGCCGGCGGCAGCGGCAGCGCCGTCATCACCATCAGCGGCTCGGGCAAGCAGTATAATGCCGCCACCGGCACCGACGATGCCGCAGCCATAGCCACCCCCGTGGCCTTCTCCGGCGATGCTGCGGCCCTGGACTTCACGGCCGGCAACATCACCATAGCTCTGCCCGGCGGCGAGTGCGACCTGATTCTCGACCTCAACAACCCGCGCGAATGGACGCTCTCCACCGGCACCGTGGCTCCTCCGGCCGAGGGCCCGGGCGAAATCATCTGGGTGGTGGGCCACAACGACGGCATCACCGGCGGATGGAACTTCGACTCGTGGCTGCGCCTCTACAACGAAGACAACGCTTGCTACGGCGGCGCCCTCAACATCCACTCGCTCTGGGGCTACAAGCTCTACAAGGAAGAGAACAACTGGGAGGAATTCTGGGGAATGGTGGACGGCGGCACGGGCCTTGAGGGCAAGCTGCTGGCCAACGACGGCGAGAACATCTGGGCTCCCGACCCCGGCCTGTATGTGGCCGATGTGTCGCTCTCCGGCCTCACCTACAAGCTCACTCCGGTGAACACCGTGTGCTACACGGGTCTCAACGACGACTGGAGCCTGACGCCCATGACGGCCACCGACGTGCCGGGCGTGTACACCGCCACCGTGGCCAAGAGCGCCAACACTCCCTGGGGCGTGAAGGCCGTGATAAATGAAAACTGGGATATAGCCTTCGGCGGCGGCAGCGGCATGCTGCGCCTGCACCAGGACGGTTTCGACGGCGACAACGAGCTGGAAAACGGCGAATATACCCTTACTGTTAATCTGTGCGAAGGCACATATTCCTATTCGAAATGAAACACTGCTTTTTCAACATACTGGCCGCAGGCGCCGCTCTCCTGGCATGCGGCTGCACCGAGGAAAGCCCCGTGACGGTGCGCCCCGAGGGGGGCGAGCCCGCCGCCGTGGTGATAGACCGCAGCAAGTTTGCCCACGGCGCCGACGTGAGCTGGGTCACCGAGCTCGAGCACAAGGGCTACACCTTTGCCAACGCCGCCGGCACGGAAAAGGAATGCATGGAGCTGCTGCGCGACGACTGCGGCGTGAACGCCATCCGCCTGCGTGTGTGGGTGAATCCGGCCGAGGGCTGGAACGATATCCACGACGTGGCCGTGAAGGCCCGCAGGGCCAATAATCTGGGCCTGCGCGTGATGATAGACTTCCACTTCTCCGACACCTGGGCCGACCCCGGGGCGCAGATCACACCGGCCGCCTGGGCCGATATGGACCTGCCGCAGCTCAAGGAGGCCATGGCCGCCCACGTGGATGAGATGCTGACGACGCTCAAGGCCGTGGGCGTGGAGCCCGAATGGGTGCAGATAGGCAACGAGACCCGCGGCGGCATGATGCTGCCTCTGGGCGACATCGACGCCCACTTTGCCGAGCTCGTCGACAATGGCTATGAGGCCGTTAAGGCGGTATTCCCGGAGGCCAAGGTGGTGGTTCACCTCGACTGCGGCGACCAGCTTTGGCTCTACACCCGCGTGTTCGACAAGCTGAAGACGGCCGGCGCACGCTACGACATGATAGGCATGTCGCTCTATCCCGACCCGTCGAACTGGAGCAAGACCGTGGACGACTGCGTGAAGAACATCTCCACCCTGGCCACCACCTACGGCAAGCGCCTGGTGATAGCCGAGGTGGGCATGGACTACCGCGAGGCCGAGGCAGCCGACGCCATGATGCGCAGCCTTTACGCCGGCTGCACCGCCAGCGGCGCCGTAGACGGCATCTTCTGGTGGGAGCCGGAAGCGCCCGCCGCCGAAGGCTACATGAAGGGCTGCTTCGACAACGGCCGCCCCACCAAGGCCCTGGATGTGTTCAAGGAAAACATCTGAGCCTGTCATGAGACGATTCTTAGCACACGCCCTGCTGCTGCTCGCCGCCGTCTGCTGCGGGCAGCAGGCCGGGGCGCTGAAACCCGGATTTGCCAAAGGGGCCGACGTGAGCTGGCTCAGCCAGATGGAGGCCGAGGGACGACAGTTCTACACGCCCGACTCGGCGCGCCAGGCCATGGAGTGCATGCAGCTGCTGCGCGACCATTGCGGCGTCAATTCCATAAGGCTGCGCGTGTGGGTGAACCCCGCCGACGGCTGGAACGGCATTCCTGACGTAGTGGCCAAGGCTACCCGCGCCCGCGACCTGGGGATGCGCGTGATGATAGACTTCCACTTCTCCGACACCTGGGCCGACCCGGGCCATCAGGTGATGCCCGCGGCCTGGACCGCCCTTCCGCAGGACGAGCTGGAGCAGGCTCTCGCGGCCCATGTGGAGGAGACGCTGCTGGCCTTGAAGGCCGCCGGCGTTGAGCCCGAATGGGTGCAGATAGGCAACGAGACCACCCCGGGCATGATGCTGCCGGCCGGCTCGGTGGACAATCCCGTGCAGCTCACCCGGCTGAACAATGCCGGCCACGATGCCGTAAAGAAGGTGTTCCCCGCCGCCAAGACCATCGTGCATCTCGACGGCGGCAATTTCCGCGAGCCCTACGACCGCATGTTCGACCTGCTGGAAGCCAACGGCGGCCGATACGACATGATAGGCATGTCGCTCTACCCCTACTGGGCACAGCTGGCAGGCGAGACCGGCGGCTGGACCAAGGTGGCCGTGGACTGCATAGCCAATATCGCCCATCTTAAGAAGAAATACGGCAAGCCGGTGATGATATGCGAGATAGGCATGCCCTACGACGAGGGCGAGACGTGCCGCCAACTGATAGAAACCATGATGGCGACCGATGTGGAGGGCATCTTCTACTGGGAGCCCGAGGCTCCGGCCGGCTACAACGGCGGCTACACGCTGGGATGCTTCGACAACGATGCTCCCACGGTGGCGCTGGACGCGTTCAAGACTGAATAAAGCACTGAGTTTCCAATGAATAAATACATCATTACTACGGCAATAGCGCTCTCGGGCGCTATTGCTTTCAGCGCCCATGCCGGGCGCACGACCGCCACGCTGCGCCATGGATGGGAGTTCACCAAGGGGCGCCCGGATGCCACGACGGCGTGGCAGCAGGTGAGCGTGCCCCACGACTGGGCCATCTACGGCCCCTTCGACCGCGCCAACGACCTGCAGGTGGTGGCCGTGGAGCAGAATGGCGAAACCGAAGAGACGGAAAAAACGGGTCGCACCGGTGGTCTGCCGTTCATCGGGCAGGGCACGTACCGCACCACGTTTGAAGTGCCCGACACGGCCGGCCGCAGCATCACGCTGCTCTTCGACGGCGCCATGAGCAACGCCTTCGTGAAGCTCAACGGCCGCGAAGTGGCCGTGTGGCCCTACGGCTACAACTCGTTCTATGTGGACCTTGACGGCGCCGTGCGCCCCGGGAGCAACGACCTGGTGGTGGAGCTGGAGAATTTCGAGCGCGCATCGCGCTGGTATCCCGGTGCGGGCCTGTATCGCAACGTCCACCTCATCGACACGCACCGCGTGCACATCCCCGTGTGGGGCACATACGTGACCACTCCCAAGGTCGAAGCCGGCGAGGCCTCGGTGCATCTGCAGATGGAAATAGATGGAGCGCGCCGCGGCGAGCGCGTGGACGTGGCCACTGATATAGTGGCACCCGACGGGCGCGTGGTGGCCCGCAACAATTCGCAATATGTGGCCCGCGGCCAGAAATTCGCCCAGAATTTCCTGGTCGACGCGCCCGAGCTGTGGAGCCCGGAGAACCCCGCGCTGTACACTGCCGTTACGCGCCTGAGCGTGGATGGCGACACTGTGGACAGCTACACCACGCGCTTCGGCATCCGGAAACTCGAATATGTGCCCGAAAAGGGCTTTTTCCTGAACGGAGTGCCCACGAAATTCAAGGGCGTGTGCAACCACCACGACCTCGGGCCACTGGGCGCGGCCGTCAACCGCTCGGCCCTGCGCCACCAGGTGCAGCTGCTCAAGGACATGGGCGCCAACGCCATACGCACCTCCCACAACATGCCCGCCCCCGAGCTGGTGGAGCTGTGCGACGAGATGGGCATGATGCTGATGGTAGAGCCCTTCGACGACTGGGGCTTCCGGCCCAAATCGCCCAACGGCTACGGCCGCTTCTTCAACGACTGGGCCGAAAAAGACATCACCAACATGGTGAAACACTACCGCAACAACCCCTCGGTGGTGATGTGGTCGATAGGCAACGAGGTGCCCAGCCAGTGGGGGCCCACCGGCATGGACGAGCTCACGATGCTGCAGGGGCTGGTGATGTCGCTCGACGCCACGCGCCCCGTCACCTGCGGCATGGACCAGATAGGCAGCGTGATAGACAACGGCTTTGCCGCCGCGCTCGACATCCCCGGCTTCAATTACAAGCCCCAGTACTACGAGGAATTCTACGAGCGCCTGCCCCAGCGCCTCATCCTGGGCTCCGAGACAGCCTCGACGGTATCGTCGCGCGGAGTGTACCACTTCCCCGTGTCGTTCGACATCGAGCACAACCAGGTGCTTCACCCCGACCACCAGAGCTCGAGCTACGACAACGAGACTTGCTTCTGGTCCAACACCCCGGACATCGACTTCCTGATGGACGAAAAACCCTGGGTGCTCGGCCAGTTCGTCTGGACCGGCTTCGACTACCTGGGCGAGCCGTCGCCCTACGACACCGACGCATGGCCCAGCCACAGCTCCCTCTTCGGCATCATCGACTTGGCATCGCTGCCCAAAGACCGGTACTACCTCTACCGCTCGCAGTGGAACACCGCCTCCCCCACCCTGCACGTGCTGCCCCACTGGACATGGCCCGGCCGCGAAGGCCAGGCGACACCCGTGATGGTCTACACCTCTTACCCCGCTGCCGAACTCTTCATCAACGGCCGCAGCGCTGGCAAGCGCGAGAAAAACGATTCGACGCTGCAATCGCGCTACCGCCTGATGTGGAACGACGTTGTGTATGAGCCCGGCGAAATCACCGTCGTAGCCTACGACAGCGACGGGCAGCCCCGCGACCGCCGCACGGTGCGCACCGCCGGAAAGCCCCACCACCTCGTGCTCTCGGCCAACGTCGACACCCTCGCCGCCGGAGGCGACGACCTCGCCTACATTACAGTGCAGGTAGCCGACAAAGACGGCAACCTCGTGCCAGGCGACAGCCGGCGCGTGTCGTTCGCAACCACCGGCGCAGGCACTTTCGAGGCCACAGCCAACGGCGATCCCACCTGCCTGCTGCCCTTCCACGAGCCCCGCATGGACCTCTTCAGCGGCGCTGCCACAGCCATCGTGAGAAGCGCCGACAGCCCCGGCACCCTCACCTTCAAAGCCACCGCGCCCGGCCTAAAACCGGCCACGATAACCATCCCCGTGACACCCTGAACCACAAAAATAGCACCCGCGCGAAAAAAAACGCCCGAAAAGCTTGCACAGTCAAAAAAAAACACCTAACTTTGCAACGCATTTCGCAAAGGTGCCATAGCTCAGTTGGTAGAGCAAAGGACTGAAAATCCTTGTGTCCCCGGTTCGATTCCTGGTGGCACCACAGAAGACCGCTAAGTTTCAATAACTTAGCGGTCTTTGTTTC